>NZ_JBEYID010000012.1:0-241170 GCF_040635605.1 Streptosporangium sp. NPDC006930
GCCGCCACCACATCATCGGCACCGTCACCATCCACATCACCCGCGGCGACCCGCTCACCGACCTGCGACATCGTCCACCCACCGGACTCATAATCGGCCGCACGCGCGAACGACGACCCATTGGACGACCACCGCCAGATCGTCATCGACCCATCACCGTCATCACGCATCATCGCCGGAGCCTCGCGCGAGGGGGTGGGAGAGGTGGAGCAGTTGCGGCTGGTGACGTTACGCGAGGTCTGGTTGTTCGCTCCGCCGTAGGCGACGCCGTTGAAGGTCGGCCTGACCCGTTCGGAGCCCGCGAATCCCCAGGATGCCTCCCCGTTGCCGTTGGAGTCGTATCCGAGCTCGAAGTGCAGGTGCGGATGCCCGTTGGAGGTCGGGCCGGTCTTGCCGACCTTGCCGATCGTCGTTCCCATGTTCACCCTCGCCCCGACCGAGACGGCACGGGACTCCAGGTGCAGGTAGGTCGTGTAGTAGCCGCCGCCGTGATTGATCTGGATCACGTTGCCGGCGTTGCTGTGGTAGAAGGACTGGTTCACCGTCCCGGCGGCGGGGGCGATCAGTGTGGCGCCGTCGGTGCCGTGCTGGTCGGGTTCCTTGACCATGTCGAGCGCGGGGGCGTGCGCCCAGGTGTCCAGCCGCCACTTCTGGTCACAGGGGAAGGGCAACTGCAGATTCGGGGCTGCCGCCGCGGTGGCAGCGCTCGCTGTGGCGAGCACGCCGAAGGCCGCGACGAGCACGGCGGAGATGCCTGCTCGTAAGAAAGCGGATATGGACATGAGGCTCCTAGCTGGGGATCGACCGCACCGGCCGATCTCTCGTCGAAGAGAGGCTCGGCATTCGTCTGTGCGTGGGATTCCGGCGATCGGCCGGAGGGGGGACGACGTCCACGAAGCGTCACGGTGATCTGATGCCGCAGGTCGTAGCGTCGCGCGAGTCGCGGTGACCAGGCAAAAGTGCCGAGTCACCATGTGTGGGACAGCGGGTTCGGAAAGCGTTGGTTGCTCTGTGTGAACGTTGCCTTCATGAAACCCGGCGTCCGATCAACGCACCATGACGTTCAGCCGGACATTGAACCGGACGTTGATCACGACATATGGTGTGGAATCACATCCGGTCAGGGGAAGCGTCAGACGTGGGGGACGCGTCCGAAAACTGACCACTACATATCGCATGGGCATTCACATCTGATCACGGGAGGCATCAGACGTGGAGGACGTGTTTGGCGTGCTGCTTCGACGCCATCGGCTCCGTGGGGGCCTCACTCAGGAAGCGCTTGCCGAACGTGCGGGCATCAGTTCCCGCTCGGTCGCCGAACTGGAACGGGGGCGCGGCCGAAGTCCGCGGCCCCGTTCACTGGAGCAGCTGGTAACGGCGCTGGATCTGGCCGGCCAGGAACGGGAGGAGTTTGTCGCCATCGGCCACTCGCTGTTCTGGGCCAGCCGGACCGGCCGACCGGACCGCAGCCCTCAGACAGAGAGCACCCCCGCCGCCAACCTGATGTGGAGGCAACTCCCCGCAGACCTTCCCGACTTCGTCGGCCGCGACGAGGAACTCGCCCAGCTGGCTGAAATCCTCGATCCCGGCAACCGCAACCCGAGGCTGGCGGTGCTCTCCGGGCCACCGGGCATCGGCAAGACCGCCCTCGCCGTACACGCCGGTCACCGGTTCTCGTCGTGGTTCCCCGGCGGGCATCTGTACGCGGCACTGCGCGGCGCCACCGCCGATCCCGTCGACCCCGTCGAGGTGCTCGCCCAATGGCTGCGGACACTCGGCGTGCACGGATCGGCCCTGCCCACCGGTGTGGACGCGCACGCCGCGCTGTTTCGGGACAGGCTGGCGGTGCAACAGGTGCTACTCGTCGTCGATGACGTGGGTGGATACCGCCAGATGGAGCAGCTGCTGCCGACCAAGGATGTCGCGGTGGTGGTGACCAGCCGGTTACCACTGACCGGCCTTCCCGGCGTCTCCTCCATCGACCTGCGGCCGCTGCCCGGGCCGACGGCCGTCGAGCTGCTGTGCCGGGTGGCGGGCGAGGACCGGGTACGTGCCGAGCCCGAGGCCGCGCTCGACCTGGTCTCGGCGTGCGACGGACTGCCGCTCGCCGTCCGGATCGCCGGGGCGCGGCTGGCCGCACGCCCCTACTGGATGGTCGAGACCCTCAACGAACGGCTCGCCGACGAACGCAAACGACTCGACGAGCTGCGCCACGGCGACCTGGCCGTACGTCCGGGACTGCACCTCGCCCATCAAGGACTCACCCCCACCGCCGCCCGGGTGTTCGCGCTGCTCGGCGAGCTGGGGGTGCCGTCGTTTCCCGAGTGGTCGGTGGCCGCCCTGCTGGGCGTCGATCCGGCCGTGGGAGCCGCCGTCCTCGAAGAGCTGATCGACGCGCGACTGCTGGAGGCACTCGGTCCCGACCAGGCGGGCCAGCTGCGATACCGGTTTCACGACATCACCCGGTTGTACGCGCGCGAGCGGCGGGAGTCCGAGATCGACCAGACCGAATGGACATCCGCGCTCGACCGTGCCGCCACCGGCTGGCTCGCCCTGGCCAGGAAGGCTCAAGAACACCTGGACTCCCCGCGCTTCCACCTCGACGACAAGGACCACCCGGCGACCATCGTCGATCGGCGGGCGGCGGCCGTCGCCGCCGAACAGCCCGTCGAATGGTTCGAAGCCGAGCGGGAGGCGTTGGCCGCGCTGATGTCGGCCTGCGCACAGGCGGGCCTGGCCGCGACGACGCGCTGCCTCGCCGGGTGCGGCGCCGATTTCTACGAGCTGCGCGGATACTACGACGACTGGCAGCGGGCCCTGAGGGTGGCGCAGACCGCCTGCCGACGGGCCAATGATCGTTTGGGTGAGGCGACGATGCTGCGCGGGCTCGGCCACTACTTACGGTACCGACGGGAGCTGCCGGAACTCCGTAGCGGGTGGCCATCGCCTCCATTCGCAGGAGGCGACACCCCTCCTGATCGTCCTGATCGGAGTACGCCCGCCCCAGACCGGCCGCGGCTCTCAGGGCGGTGAGGCGTTCGAACAGGATCGCCCGGGAGGTCGGCCGAGCCTGCCTCTGAAACGCTCGTTCGGTGCTCGGCAGGGCACGTCAACGTCCGGCTTGGAAGTCAAAACCGTTCGCGGTGAATGAGCCGGCGGTGTGCCTCCTGCATCTCTTTCGGCAGATCGTGTGGCGCGAACCATCTCGCCTCCAGGATCTCGAAATCGTCGATTTCGAGCGTTCCCCCGACGAGTTCGGCCTCGTACGCCACCTCCAGGCGGAGCTTGTAGCCGCTCTTCAGGTGGACGAGCTCTCCGACGTCGACCTTCAGGCCGGTCTCCTCGCGCACCTCGCGGCGGACCGTGTCCTCGAAGGTCTCCGACCTGTTCGCGCACCCGGTGGGCAGCCCCCACTGCCTGCCCACCGGCCAGAAGCGATGCTTCAGCAGGAGCACGTTGCCATCCGCGTCCCGGACGATCCCGGTCACCCCGACCGTGAACTTGGCGTGCCGGAGCCAGAGGATGCGCCACTGGAGCGAGCCGTTGACGAGCCTCCAGAGCCGGACGATCAGCTTCTTCACGGGGTAGGTCCCATCTGCGGGTCGGCGCCTGTCTGAGGGCTGGACGCTATCGGGAAAAGACGATGCGGCGCCGTCACTCGGCCCCGTCTCGTACGAGACCGACGGCGATTCGATCGGGTTCGCCCCGCTGGACATCCGGCACCTGACCGGGAGGTCTCCGTCGTGGGCCGGCAGTCCCCCGCCACGGACCGGGATCGCCCTTCGGCGAAACCGATCGACTCTCCAAGCTTGATCACGTTAGCGTGGCCGCATGCTCGAACCGCGCACCGACCGTCTCCTGCTCCGCCAGTGGCGAGACTCCGACCTGGCTCCCTGGGCCGCGATGAACGCCGACCCCGAGGTCCGGGAACACTTCCCGGACCTGCTGACGCATGAGCAGAGTGCCGCCTTCCTCACCCGCATCCAGGAAGAAATCGGCAGGCGGGGCTACGGGTGGTGGGCGGTGGAGGTCGTGGCGACCGGTGAGTTCGTCGGCTTCACCGGCCTGAGTCCGGTCGAGGGCATGCCGTTCACCGGCGTGGAGATCGGCTGGCGGCTGGCGCGCTCGGCATGGGGCCATGGCTACGCCACCGAAGCCGCCCTGGCCTGCCTGACCTTCGGTTTCGAGACCCTCGAACTGCCGGAGATCGTCGCGATGGCGACCACCACCAACCTGCGGTCCCACGCGGTGATGCACCGGATCGGCATGACCCGTGACCCCGACGCCGACTTCGACCACCCAAACGTGCCCGACGGGCCGCTACGCCGACATGTGCTGTACCGGATTCGCCGATAAGGCGCCGGCGATCGGTCACCTGGCGAGGTTAGCGCCGCTAACCGCGCGAAGTGCCGTGTCCAGCGCGCTCACCACCACGTCAGTGTGGGCTGGCCCCGATGTGAACTTCTTATCCCGGCTCATCTCAAGACCGTTACTGGATGCACAAAACCCCCGATCGGTGACCGATCGGGGGTTGCGGTAGCGAAAAGGACGAACTCCTATTCGCCATTAAGGGATAACCGAAAACGGCTCAATCCCGGCAATCAGCTCAGAGGGTCGAAGTCTCCCGCCTTGACGCCACGAACGAAGGACCGCCACCCGGTGGAGGTGAAGAGCAGGTGGGGGCCGTGCGGGTCTTTGCTGTCGCGGACCGCGACCGCGCCCGGCAGGTTGGCAGCGACCTCGACACACTGGCCGCCGTTGTCTCCGGAGAGCGACGACTTCCGCCATACCGCGACACTCAGATCCACTCCTGTCTCCTTCCTGTGAGCGATTCCCACGCTCCGGAGCGATCAGACCAGGCGGTCGAACTCACCGGACTTGATGCCACCGACGAAGGCCCGCCACTCACCGGGAGTGAAGAGCAGGTTGGGGCCGTGAGGATCCTTGCTGTCACGGACCGCGACCGCGCCCGGCAGATTGGCGGCGACTTCGACGCACTGGCCACCATTTGGACCAGAAAGCGATGACTTCCGCCACACTGCATTGCTCAGGTCCATCCCTGCCTCGCTTCCTCGATCATTTTGAGGGACATGTGCTCAGGATAAGTCCATCGCCGTAACGCTTCATACTGACTTTTGATGGAAACTACGAATTCGTACTCGGTCGTAACCTGCCCCTGCACCGAGGAGTCCGCGTGGATGGTGTCCGGCTGACCACCCGGTAGTTCAGCGATCATGAAAGCGCCGGACATGCCCGCTATGCACTGCGGATCGACAACTTGTATGGAGATGGTCGGCCGTTTAGCCATCTCCAGCAAGTGATCAAACTGTTCGCGCATTACTTCTGCGCTTCCAACCCTGCGATGCAACACTCCTTCATCGATAAGAGCTGTAAACAGGGGGGAATCTTCTTTCTCAAGGACTTCCCTGCGTCGCACACGTGCCTGTACGCGCTCCTCCAACTCGTCAGGAGTGAGCCGAGGGCTATAGCTGAGCACATGCCGGGCGTAAGACTCGACCTGAAGGAGCCCAGGGACGAGCAGTGGATCCCATGAACGCATGGTGATGGCGAACGGCTCGACCTCCTTGGTCCAGCTCATGAACCAGACCGGGCCGCCGTGTCTGGCCACGATGTACTCGCGCAGGTCCGTGAAGTACGTGCTGCCGTTAGTGCCGAAGAGGGCGTCCAGGCGCTCGGCGTCGGACTTGGACGGGGTGCGGGCGGCGCTCTCCAGGCGGCTCACCTGAGTCTGGGTGCAGCCGAGGCGTCTGCCCACGGCGGCCTGGGAGAGCTGGGCGGCCTCGCGCAGGCGGCGCATCTCGGCGCCGAAGCGCGCGCGGGGGGAGCCCGGGTCCGGGGGGATCTCGTCGCTCATCGCATTCCTCCTGAAATAGAGAAAAACGGATTTTTGGTTATAGCGGCGATTCCAGGCCCTGGTATGAGGAAACCCTCGCCCGACATTCCAGAGCATCCACCGGGGTGTCGATCCGGCCATGAATCCACCTGCCACGCGGGCAATCTAATCACACGTCTTCTCGGAGAGACAGGACGAAAAAGAAAGCATCCTCATACTTTTAAATCAGGGGCGAGAACGAGTGATGAATGATCAGAACGGTGACCTTTCACGCCTCGACCGTATTCGTCGTACGCATCCGGAGGACAGGAGCGTCACGGCGGTCGAGCGGCGTGCGCGATTCGTTCACCTGACCCGGCTCAGCTGGGATCTGCACGGGCTCGGGGTGTGCACCTCGCTGGTCCTTCCGGTGGCCGGGCAGCCGATTCTGGAGATGCACACCGCGACGGGCGCGACACCGGTCAGGATCACGGTCGTCCGGCGCCACTGCGGCTGGGCGTTCGTCTGGCGGCCCTGGTGGGCACGGCTGTGGCAGCGCGGGGAATGGGTCTGGGCGGAGGCCGACAACGCGGCCGACATGATCATGTCGGCGGTGACCGCATGAGGTCCGAGCGGGAGACGCAGGGGGAAGAGAGCGACCGCTCCGGGCATCGCGGTGACGGGACTTCAACGATGTCACCGGCGGAAGCCGGGCGTCACGACACGATGCCGTGGGCGGGTGGGCCGTACAGCGCTTGGCGGCAGGTCTTTCCCTGCCGGGTGGCATCCGTGCCGGAGGTGCGGGCCTGGGCGCGGGACCTGCTGGCCGGGCGCGTCGCGGCCCCGGTGCTCGACGACGTACTGCTCCTGCTGAGCGAGCTGGCCACGAACGCGGTGGCCCACTCCGACTCCGGACGCACCACGGACGGCCGCCTCACCGTCTACCTGGCCCGCACCACCACGCTGGTCCACGTGGAGGTCACCGACGACGGCTCCGCCACGAGCGCGCCCGCCGTACGCGTACCGGAGGCCGACGACGACGGCGGGCGAGGGTTGTGGCTCGTCGACCTGCTCGCCACCGAGTGGGGATCCCACCACGACGGCACGGGCAGGTCGGTCTGGTACCAGGTCACGGGGTAGTGCCCAGGGTCGTGGAGGTCAGCACGTCGAACGGGTTGACGACGGACACCCAGTGTCGGATAAATCCCTGTTTCTTCGACTGACCAGAGTTCAGTGGAAATCGACTTCCCGGGGAAGGTCCCGGTTTCGCGGGAAATCCATGTCGTCGTCCCAGTCGGGAGCGGCGAGAAGGAATCGCCTGAAGTCCGGAGCGTCGCTTTTTGGGCGGCATTCGGCGATGTCGATGGCGTCGGCCGCCCGCCCTCCGTGCCGAGTGACCATTTGAGGGCCTTCACTCACCGCGTGACCTCGTTGAAGCTCCATTTCACCCCCTGATTCCACCATCCGCTCACCGACGGCTCCTGCCGAGCCTGTCCGGACGCAGAGTAGTCACAGAATGAGGTCATGCGGGTGACCTTCGTAATCTTCCACCTCGGACCGCAACCGTCCGGTTCCAGGGAGCGGCTCCCTGGAACCGGAAGGGCGGTTCGAGTGAGTGGTCAGTTGTCCCAGGTGGCGTTTTTCAGGATGGTGGCGAGGCCGGGGGTGGCCCACTGGTCGATGATGAGGATCTTCGACTGGGGCAGGTACCACTCGCGCTGCTTGAACGTCGACTTCTGCTCGCCGCCGCTGTAGGTCACGCACCGGCCCGGCCAGACCCGGTAGTGCGCCTTGTGGGCCACCCCGATGTTGCGGTAGCCGACCGCGATCGCCTTGCCGATGACCTGGCCGTATTTGGGGTTGGTCGCGCAGGGCACCACGTCGGAGGCCGGGTAGAACGGCCCCTGGTCGGGGTTGTAGCGCCTGAAGCCCTCGGCGCCGGACTTGAGGGCCTTCGGCCCCATCACCCAGAAGCTGTCACATTTTGGCTGGAAGTAGCCGCCGTTGGGCCGCGCACAGGCACCGGTCACCACCCGGACCTGGTCCGCGGTCCCGTACACCCGCCAGGAGTTCGGGATCTCCAACGTCAAACCGCCGCGCAGCCGGAGCAGCGCGGTGGAGGAACTCGCGGACGCGGGGAGCTGGGCCGCCAGCACGGCGGCTCCGGCGACGGCGGCCAGCGTGATCGTTCTCTTCATCATGGTGGCGATGCTATTGATCCCGACTTGCGGGGGATTTGCATATCTCTTGCGATGGGAGTCTCGCGGCGGAAACGGGCCGTTCCCGCCGCACATGAGCTTCGCCCTGCCGGAGCCGGGAGGGAGTGCGGCGACGCGGCCGACAGCCCCGAATGTCCGGTTGTGAGGGAGGTCATACCTCGATCGTCTCGCCGATCCCTGCTCGCACGTGTTTACGATCATCGTTGTCGCAGTCTCGCCCCCAGCAGGAGCTGACCACTTGCCAGACCGAGACCGGGTACGTTCTCTCCTCGAAAACCCCCTCCTCGAACGGTTCATCATCGCCGTCATCGTCTTCAACGCCATCACGATCGGCGCCGAGACCTCCCCCTTCCTCATCGAGCGGATCGGGGGCCTGCTGCACGTCGCCGACCGGATCGTGGTCGCGATCTTCGTCGTCGAACTCGCAGCCCGCCTGTACGCCTACCGTGGCGCGTTCTTCAGGGATCCCTGGAACT
Source organism: Streptosporangium sp. NPDC006930 (assembly GCF_040635605.1). Classification (NCBI taxonomy): domain Bacteria; kingdom Bacillati; phylum Actinomycetota; class Actinomycetes; order Streptosporangiales; family Streptosporangiaceae; genus Streptosporangium; species Streptosporangium sp. NPDC006930. The sequence continues at coordinate 8,529 of NZ_JBEYID010000012.1, forward strand.
GGTTCGACACCGTCATCGTGGCCATCGCGCTGGTGCCCGCCTCCGGCCCGGCCTCGGTCCTGCGGGCGCTGCGCATCCTGCGCGCGCTGCGGCTGGTCGCGGCCGTTCCCAGCATGCGCAAGGTCGTCAACGCCCTGCTCGCCGCCACCCCCGGCATGGCCTCCATCGTCGGACTGCTCGCCCTGGTGATGTACGTCTTCGCCGTCCTCGCCACCCAGCTGTTCGGCGAGGTGGCCCCCGACTACTTCGACGAACTGCCCACCTCGCTGTTCAGCCTGTTCCAGATCATGACGGGCGAGGCCTGGCCCGACATCGCCGATCAGGTGATGGACGAAATCCCCTGGGCCTGGACCTTCTTCGTCATCTACATCCTGATGACGACCTTCGTGGTGCTCAACCTCTTCGTCGCCGTGGTGGTCAACGCGATGGACGACTACAACACCTCCGCCGAGGAGCAGCGGACCGAGGACAAGCTCAACACCGTGCTGAAGGAGCTCTCCCGGCTGAACGCCACGGTCGAGGCGATGCGGGCCCCCGGCACAACGAACACTGCGAACGCGGTGGACGCGGTGGACACAACGGACATGACACCTACACCTCGGCAGGAATCGTGCACCTGTGACCTCCGCGCCAGGTGAGACACGTTTTTCTTACCTGCCGATCCGGCATGGGACATCGGGAACCCGGGCCACGGAGTGATCGTTTCCATCTCGACCGTCACACCAGACAGAGAGAGGAAACCGTGATCTTCAAACGGATGCTGGGGGCCTTCGGGGTCGGAGCTCCCTCGGTTGACACCGTGCTGGCCGCGCCCAGGGTGCGGCCCGGCGAGCTCCTGAGCGGCGAGGTGCGTGTCAAGGGCGGCGACTTCGACGCCGACATCGAGTACATCGCCCTCGGCCTGGTCACCAGGATGGAGTCTGAGCACGGCGAGGGTGAGCAGACGGGCCTGGTGGAGTTCTTCCGTACGCAGGTCAGCGGGCCGTTCCGGCTGCGCAGCGGCGAGGACAGGGTGGTGCCGTTCCAGCTGCCGGTGCCGTGGGAGGCCCCCGTCACCGAGGTGATGGGCCAGCGCCTGCACGGCATGGTCATGGGGGTGCGCACCGAGCTCGCGATCGCCGCGGCCGTCGACAAGGGCGACATGGACCCGGTCGAGATCGCCCCGCTCGTCTCCCAGCAGGCCGTGCTCGACGCGTTCGTGCGGCTCGGCTTCCACTTCAAGAGCGCCGACCTGGAGCACGGTCACCTCTACGGTGTCAGCCAGCAGCTGCCGTTCTACCAGGAGATCGAGTTCTACCCGCCGCCCGCGTACGCCGGGCAGATCAACGAGGTCGAGCTCACCTTCGTCGCCAGTCCCGTGGGTCTGGACGTCATCGTGGAGGCCGACAAGCGCTCCGGCGGCTACAGCTCCGGTGGGGACGCCTTCGGTCGCTGGCAGACCAGCCACGACGAGGCCCCGCGCCGTGACTGGGCCGCCGAGATCAACGGCTGGCTCGCCGCTCTGTCCCAGCACGGGCACGGCGGCTTCCACTCCGGCGGCCACGACCCCTACGGCGGTCACCACGACCCGTACGCCCACCAGGGCGGCGGCCACTACGGCGGTCACCATGGCGGCCATCACGGTGGCCACGGCAGCGGGCCTGGCTGGGGCGGCGTCGCCGCGGCCGGGGCTGCCGGTGTGGTCGGCGGCTTCGTCGCCGCCGAGGTCGTCGACGAGATCTTCGAGGACGACGAGGGCGAAGACGAGTAGTGAGACCTCGGTGAGATCAACCCGTTGATCTCGGTTGATCTCACCGGAGAGGCCACACCGCCGACAGCCCGTCTCGCCCGCGCAGCGGGGCGGGCCACGCGTCGTGGTTTCCTCAGTACCTGCCGCAGGCGTAGCCGGTCAGGGTGCCGGTACGGGCCTTTTGAGCACCTCCGCCAGGAGTGAGAAACTCTCGCCGCCCCGACCCGCGTCGATCGCCTGCCTCGCGACGGCGTGGGCGGCGTTCATCACGCCGGTGTCGATGCCCCGGGCGCGGGCCGCATGGATGATGTGTTCCATGCTGGCCGCGGCCGACACGATGGTGGACTCGTCGCCCGGGTGCTCGCCGTTGTCGACCTGCTCCGCGAACTCGTCGATGATGTCGGGCAGCAGGGCGCCGATCCCCTTGGCGAGCGGAGCGAGGTCCCTGGCGGCGATGTTCTCGGCGGACGCCAGTGCGAAGGCGTGGACGAGACCGCTCATGGACGTCCAGAAGAGGTCGAGCAGGGCGAGGTCGTGCGCCGCCGCCCTTCCGGGATCCGCACCCAGGTACGCGGAGGTGCCGCCCAGGCTCGCCAGCGCCCGCTGATGGGCGCGGTGGATCTCCTCAGGCCCGCTGTACAGGACGACGGCCGCCGGTCCGCCGATGGTCTGCGTCGGGGTCATGATGGCGCCGTCGAGATAGTCGACGCCGCGCTCGGCGGTCCACGCGGCCATCCGGCGCGCGTGCTCCGGGGTGTCGGCGGTGAGGTTGACCAGGGTGCGACCCTTCAGCGCGTCGGCGGCCGGTTCGACGATCGCCCGCACGGCATCGTAGTCGATCACACAGGCGATCGTGAGCGGGCTCGCCGTGACCGCGTCGGCGACCGTGTCCGCGCGGGTCGCGCCCCGCGCGACGAGGGCTTCGGCTTTCGCGGCCGTGCGGTTCCAGACGGTCGTGGGATGGCCGTTGCCCAGGAAGGCTCCGGCCAGCGCCTGCCCCATCGGTCCCAGGCCGAGGACCGTCACCGGTACGGGATGGTCGTGGGTCATCTTCTTACTCCGATCCGAGGTCGTTCGATCCGGCGTCCGAGCCCTTCGCGGGGTCCGTACGGAGCAGGTCGATCAGGGCCGAGAGGCCGTCGCCGCCTCTGCCTGCGGCGACCCCCCGGTGAAGCAGCGCTCCCATGGGCTCAAGCAGCTCGGTGCCGATGCCCTGGTCCCTGCCGGTCTCCAGCAGGTTGACGAAGCCCGTCGCCTGCATCTCCAGGTTCGAGACGGTGGCCGAGTGGTCGTTCGTGTCGTACGCCTTCGCCATGTTGGGCAGGCCGGCGATCATGGCGTTGAGCCAGGAGACCACCATCGGCGTGAACTCCGTCGCCGGGACCTTCTCCGAGCCGGCGAGGGCGACGGCCTGGAGGAAGCCGCCGAACATCCCGTACATCGCGCTGAGCAGGGCGATGTCGTAGAGGGCCGCCCGGCCCGCGTCCTCGCCCAGGTAGCTGACGGTGCCCGTCGCCGACAGGGTCCGCTCGTGGGCGGCGAAGGCCCGGGGCGATCCGCTGCAGAGGACGAGCGATCCCGGACGCCCGATCATCGGGGGCACCGCCATGATGCCGCCGTCCAGGTAGTCGGCGCCCTGGGCGGACACCCAGCGGGCCAGTTCGCGCGCCTGGCGGGGGGTGCCGTTGGTGAGGTTCACCAGGGTCCGGCCCGCCAGGGCTTCGGACGCGGCCGGTGCGCTGAGGATGTCGCGTACGGCGGCGTCGTCCAGCACGCAGACCACGACGAGCGGGCTCGCGGCGATCGCCTCGGCGGCGGTGGCCGCCTCGGTCGCGCCCCGCTCCGCGAGTTCCCCGCCTTTCCCCGCCGTACGGTTCCAGACGGTCGTGGGGTGGCCGTTGTCCAGGAAGGCTCCGGCGAGCGCCTTTCCCATCGCCCCCAGGCCGATGACTGTCACCGGCGGGCGGCCGTCGATATTCATTTATCCCCCTGTTTCATACGGTGTCGGCATGCGAAGGTCCCAGGCCCGGATTTCTTCGTGACCCCGGGGCTGGGACGTTTTGATGCTGTCGCGCCGCTGAAACTTCCTCAAGTACCTACTATTTTGTCAGGTACTAACCTTTTTGTAAGTATGGGGAGCCGGATGAAGAAGCAGACCTACTCGTGCGGGCTCGACGCCGCCATCGACGTCGTGGGCGGCAAGTGGAAGGCGCTGATCCTGTGGGCCCTCCACTACAACCCGCTCCGGTTCGGAGAGCTGAGGCGGAGCGTGTCGGGCATCAGCGAGAAGATGCTGATCCAGCAGCTGCGGGAGATGGAGTCGTACGGCCTGGTGCACCGTGAGGTCTACCACCAGGTTCCGCCGAAGGTGGAGTACTCGCTCACCGAGTTCGGCCACTCGCTGAACGCCGCGCTCATCCCGCTCGGCGACTGGGGCGAGTCGCACATGGAGACCATCGAGGCCCTCCCCCGCCCCTGACCGTTTCCGCTGTTCCGTCTCGTCGGCACGCTCGCCGGGAGAGCCCCGACCCGCGCGGGACGGGAGCCCACCGGAAGCCTCCGGACGGAACGGGAGCTCACCGGGAGAGCCCGTACGGGACGAGAGCTCACCCGGAGAGGCCGCGCGGGACGAGGGCTCACCGCAGGAGCCGGGACCCGCACGGGCGAGAACTCACCGGGAGACTCCCGCCCCGGCCGGGACGGGACGCTCGGCGTGCACCAGCAGGTCGCTGAGGACCTCGCCGAGGATCTCCACGCCGTTCCTGGTGAGCACCGACGCGGGGTGGAACTGCACCGAGACGAAGCCGGGGCCGCGCAACGCGTGGACCTCGTCGCTCGACACCTCCCTGAACACCTCCACCATGCCCTCGCGCTCCCGGCAGGGGAACCGGTCGGCGGAGCTGCGGGCCGCGAAGGTGTTGTAGAAGCCCACCAGCTCCGTCCGTCCCATGAATTCGATCTTCCGCTGCACCCCCTGGTTGGGGAACGGATTTCGCCTGATCTCCAGCCCGAGCAGCGTGCTGAGCACCTGGTGGCCAAGGCAGACCGACATGAAGGGGATGCCCAGCTCAAGGAGGCGCAGTGTCGTCTCCCTGAGATGGGCGATCTTGGGGTCGGCGTGGTCCCTCGGATCCCCCGGACCGGGGCCGACGATGACCAGATCGTGCTCCTCCAGCCGGTAGTCCTCGTCGAACCGGCGCACGCTGACCTCGCACCCCAGCGCGGCGAGCTGGTGCCTCGCCATCGCGGTGAAGGTGTCCTCGGCGTCGATCACCAGCACCCTGCGGCCGACCAGCCTCGGCACCAGGTGCCTCCTGCTGTCCGGTCCCTCGAACCAGAACCCGGCGAGCGGCGCGTTCCGTTCGATCAGCGCCCGCCGTACCTTCGGATGGACGCTCATGTCCACCACCGGGGCGGAGGCGCCGATGCCGCCGCCCGGCGCGTGGCGCAGCGCCTCCAGCAGCCCGGCCGCCTTCGTCCGGGTCTCCTCCGCCTCGGAGGCCGGGTCGGAGTCGCGGACCAGCGTGGCGCCGACGGAGATCCGCATCCGGCCCGACGCGTCGATGTCGGCGGTGCGGATGACGATCGCGGAGTCCAGCGCCCGCGCGCCCGTCTCGTCCCGGCCGATCAGCGCGACCATGCCCGCGTAGTAGTCCCGGCCCTCCGGCTCGTAGCGGCTGATCACCCGGCAGGCGCTCTCCAGCGGACCGCCCGTGACCGTGGGCGCGAACATGGTCTCGCGCAGGATGTCCCGCACGTCCAGCGAGCTGCGCCCCTCGATCAGATACTCGGTGTGCGCCAGGCGCGCCATCTGCTTGAGGTAAGGGCCGACCGTGCGACCACCGAGGTCGCACACCCGGCCCATCATCTTCAGCTCCTCGTCGAGCACCATGTAGAGCTCGTTCGCCTCCTTGCTGTCGGACAGGAAGCCGAGCACCCCGCACACCTCGGGGCCGTCCGCCGGATACCGGTAGGTGCCGCTGATCGGATTCATCACCACGGTGCCCGCGTCGAGGGTGATGTGCCGCTCCGGTGAGGCGCCCACGAAGGTACGCCCGCCGGTGTGGATCACGAAGGTCCAGTGGCAGCCGGGGTCCCTGCCGACCAGCCGCCGGAAGAACGCGAGCGCCGTGCGGGTCGACCAGTTGGTGATCTCGGCGGAGAACGACCGCTTGATGACGAAGTTCGCGCCGGTCCCCCGGCCGATCTCCTCCGACAGCACCCGGCGCACGGTGGCCGCGTACTCCTCGTCGTCGGAGTCGAAGTCTCCCTCGCCCAGCTCGATCGGCCCGTCGGGGAGCCGGTCGAGGATCTCGCTCATCGGCAGTACGGCCTGGTCGACGACGGTCATCGCGAGCAGCGGGGCCTCGTCGTCGGGGAACGCGTACCCGCGCTCGCCGATCTGGCGGTACGGCAGCATCGCGAGCACCTCGTGCCGGGCACCGGCGCTCCGCGAGTCGTCGTCGGAGGGAAGCGGGATGTCCGCGATGCGGCTCACCTCGGTGGTCTCCCCGATGAGCAGGTCGAGCCGGTCCGCGCCGGTCGAGCCGGGACGGTGCAGCAGGGCGAACGGGGGCGCGTCCGGACCGAGGATCCGGTCGAGCAGGGTCGTCTCGCTCCTCATGTCGGCTGTTGTTCCGGTCATCGCGCCGGCCTTCGTCCGGGTCGTCGGTTCGGCCCCTGTCCGGGTCGCCGGCCCGGTCACCGTGCCGCTCCTTCCAGGGCCGCCTCGTGCAACGCCACCTCGTTCAACGCCACCTTGTCCGCGACCGCCTCGTCCAGCATCGCCAGCGCGGACCGGGTGGACAGCGTCACCGAGCATCGCGACGCCACGTAGTCCAGCGCCTGCCGGTGGTACTCCCGCGAGAAGTCGGCCACCGCATCCGCCACCACGAAGGTCTGGATGTCCTCGGAGAAGCCCTCGTGAGCGGTCATCAGGATTCCGACGTGGGCGTACACCCCGCAGATCACCAACTGGTCGCGACCCCGCTCGCGCAACAGGTCGAGCAGGCCGGTGCGGCAGAACGCGCTGGGCCGCCACTTGGTGAACACGACGTCGGGTCCGGCGGGGGCCACCCGGTCCAGGATCATCCGGTGCTCGGGGTCGGTGCTCATTCCCGAGCCCCAGAAGTCCTTGAGCAGGCCGCGCTGCTCGTCGGTCATCCCTCCCGGCTGGGCGGTGTAGACGACCGGCGCGCCGAGCGCGGCGAAGCGCGTCCGCAGGGCCACGACGTTCTCCACCAGGTCGGTCGTGGGGGCCTGTCCGCGCGGGAACGGGCTCAGGAAGTAGTTCTGCATGTCGTGGACGAGCAGCACCGCGCGATCGGGATCGACGGTCCAGCGCGCGATGTTCTCAGGCAGTTCGTCCTCGGTCGGCATGGGATAGGAGTCGATCGCCGGGATCGCCATGGTGTGCCTCCGTTCTTCGTGAAGTATCGGGTTCCGGCCTCGGCGGGCCGGGGTCGTGCTCAGTTGCCGAGGGCGGCGCCGCCGTCGACCGTGAGGTCCTGCAGGGTGATGTGCGCGGCGCGGTCGGAGAGCAGGAAGAGCACCGCGTCGGCGACGTCGGCGGGCCGCGCCAGCCGTCCCATCGGGATGCCGACCCGGAAAGTCTCCGGCGCGCCCTCGATGGAGATCCGCAGCGCGTCGTCTCCGTTCCACAGGGAGGTCAGCATCGGCGTGTCGGTGGAGCCGGGGGCGACGACATTGCACCGGATCCCGTGTTTGGCGAGTTCCAGCCCCAGGCACTTGGTGAAGCTGCTCGCCGCCGCCTTGGACGCCGCGTAGGCGGCCATGTTCCAGCGCGGGGTCCTCGCCGCGTTGGAGGCCAGCGTGACGATCGCCCCGGAGCTCCGGGGGATCATCCGGTTCGCCACCGCCCTGCTGACGTGGAACACGCCGGTCGCGTTGACCGCGAACGTGGTGTCCCAGTCGTCGTCGCTGAGCGAGGCCCCCGCGCCGACGCGCAGTACCCCGGCGGCGTTGACCAGGTAGTCGATCGGTCCCAGCTCGCGTTCCGCCCGCTCCACCATGGCGTCCACCTCGGCGCTGGAGGCGACGTCCGCGACGAAGCCCCGGACGCGGTGCCCGGCCTCGGAGAGTTCCTTGACGAGCGGGTTCAGTGCCTCGGCGTTCGCGTCCACCGCCGCGACGGCGACGCCCTCGGCGGCCAGCGCCCACACCACCGCCTCGCCGATACCGCCTGCCGCCCCGGTGACCAGGGCTGTTTTATCGCGCATCGGTCATGCCTCCTCATCTTCGTGCCGCGCGGGTTAGCGTGGCGACCAGGTCGGGATCGACACCGAGACAGCGCACAGAGAAGGTTCCGAGTGCCTCAAGGTAGTCGGCTTCGAGTTCGTCCTCGTCGAGACCGGTGGCCCTGCCGCCCTCCACCAGGGTCCGGCCCGCGACGATCACGGTGTCCACGTCCGCCGAGCCGCCGAGGGCTAGGAAGCTCTCCAGCGGGCGCGGGTTGAGCAGGTAGCGCCAGTCGTCGGCGGGGACGAGCAGCAGGTCGGCCTGCTTGCCGGCCTCCACGCTGCCGATCTCCTCCGCCCAGTCCAGCCCTCGGGCGGCTGTCCGGGTGGCCATCGCCAGCGCGTCGGTCGGAAGCACCTCGGTCGGGTCGGCGTACATCTCGTTGTAGATCTGCCAGGTGACCCGCATCGCCTCGGCCATGCCGCCGATCGGCAGCGCGGCGCCGTCGGTGGAGAGCGAGACGTCCAGCCCGGCGCGCCGGAACTCCGGGATCACCCGGGTCTCGGTGAGCGAGGACTCCCCCGCCGGGCCGTACTTCGCCGGCGAGTGGCTGATGTGCGCGTTCGCCGCGACGAGCATCTTGCGCTCGTCCTCGTCGGCGAACGCGCAGTGCACCGCCATGAACCGGTCGGAGAGCAGGCCGAGGTCGGCGAACCTGCGTACCGGGGTCGTGCCGTAGTAGCTCCGCATCACCTCGGCCTCGTTGCGCAGCGCGCCGACGTGCGTCGCGAACGGCACGTCGTACCTGGCGACGAGTTCGGCGAGACCGGCGCCGAGCTCGTCGGTCATGTTGACCCCGTAGACCGAGGTCGGCCTCGCCCGTACCAGCCCGCTCGTGTCCTTCTCGCAGGCGCGCAGCAGGTCCTCGATCCGCCGCAGCACCACGTCGGCGTCGCGGGTCCTGCGGAACCGCGACTCGCCGGGGGCGCACACCGCGTCGCTCGCCCAGGTGCTGACCGAGCACCGCATGCCGAGGTGGCGGGCGGCCGAGGCGAGTGCCTCCGGCCGGTTGAACGAGCCCACGTCCCCGAGGGTGGTCGCGCCGGAGCGCAGCTGGGTCCACATCGAGTAGCGGGCGATCGCCTCGGCCTCCTCAGGGGTGAGCCGGTCGATCTGGTCGTGGAAGGAGTCGAAGACCATCGAGATCTGCCGGAGGTCGCCGCCCAGCGCCATGAACGCGGGCTTGTCCTCGCGGTCGGCGGCGGGCCGCAACGCGCCCTTGAAGGGGAACCGCATGGCGAACAGGTCGTGCCAGTGCGCGTTGACGAAGCCGGGCAGGATCATCTTCCCCCTGGCGTCGATCGTGCGCAGGTTCTCGCGCTGCCGGGGCTCCAGGACGGCCTCGACCTCCTCGGTGCTCCCCGCGGCGACGATCCGCTCGCCCTCGACGAGCACGGAGCCGTCGGGGACGACACGCGCCTCGGCGTCGGCCGGGTAGAGGCAGCCGCCCCGGATCAGCAGCGCGCTCATCGGGCGGCCTCTCCCGTTTTCACCTGCCGGGCCTCCCAGGCCGCGTGCAGGTGCCTCTGCCAGGCGTCGACGGTCGGCTCGGCGGCGAGCTCGCCGAACTCCACGGCGATACCCTGCCGGCGCCACCGGGTGACGAGCCGCATCATCTCCAGGGATCCCAGCCCGAGGAAGACGAGATTGGCGTCGCCGGTGATCTCGCCGGGTTCGGTTCCGACGATCGTCGCGATGGCCCGCCGCAGGTCGTCGGTCGTGGGCGGTGCCGAGATATCGCGTTGCATGTCTGGTTCACCTTTCCTGGCGTGCGAGCGGGCGCACGAGGGTCTTCTCGTGTTCGGGGATTTCCCGGTGGTCGGGGGCGGACGGCGCGGGCGCCCAGTCGCGGGACAGGGCCGGGTCCTTCGCCGCGGCGGCGAGCACCTTCTTGTCGATCTTGCCGAGCGGGGTGAGCGGGAAGTCGTCGACGAACTCCACGCGGTCCGGCAGCTTGAACTCGGCGAGCCCGCGCTCGTGCAGCGCCCGCTTCAGCTCGGCCAGCGCCGGCTTCTCACCCCGGTGGACGACGAACGCGTAGATCCGCTCGCCGAGGAACTCGTCGGGCACCGGTACGACCGCCGCCCTCGCGACCGAGGGGTGGGTGAGCAGATGGCCCTCCACCTCTCCGGCCGAGATCTTGTCTCCGCCGCGGATCACCACGTCCTTCAGCCGTCCCTCGATGACCAGGTTCCCCTCGGGGGTGAGCCGGGCCAGATCGCCGGTGCGGTAGAAGCCGTCCTCGGTGAACGCCCGCCGGTTGTGCTCCTCGGCGCGGTAGTAGCCGCGCAGGGTGTACGGGCCGCGGGTGAGCAGCTCGCCGGTGACGCCCGGGGGCACCTCGGCGTCGTGCTCGTCGACGATCCGCACCTCGTCGGCCGGTGAGATCGGCCGCCCCTGGGTCTGTACGACGGACTCGGGGTCGTCGTCCTTCCTGGACATGGAGAGCAGTCCCTCGGCCATGCCGAACACCTGCTGGAGGCGGCAGCCCAGCTCGGGCTCGATCCGCGCGGCCAGCTCCGGCTGGAGCCTCGCCCCACCGATCTGCAGCACGCGCAGGCTGGACAGGTCCGCCTCCCCCCACGCCGCCTCCTCCAGCCAGAGCTGCGCCACGGTGGGGACGACCGAGGTGATGGTGACCCGCTCCCGCTCGATCGCGCGGAAGCAGTCCTCGGCGACCGGGGTCTCGACGAGCACGACCGTGCCGCCCCGGCCGAGCGTGCCGACGACCCCCGGGCAACCCCAGGTGAAGTTGAACTCCACCGGCAGCGCCGCCAGGTAGACGTCGTCCGCGCCGAGCTCGCAGACTTCGGCCACCGCTCCCGTCTGGTACGCGTAGTCGTCGTGCGTACGCGGGATCAGCTTGGGCAGCGCGGTCGTCCCGCCGGAGAGCAGGAAGAACGCCACGTCCGAGGGGTCGCTCTCCGGGAGCGGGATTGGGTCGGCGTCCACCCGCGCGAGCGGGATCACCGTCCCACCGGCCGTGCCGGTCTCGTCGCCGCTCCCCGAGTCGCCCCCCTCTCCGGTCTCCGCGTCCAGGACGAAGATCTGGCGCAGGCTCGCCACCTCGTCGGCCATCCGCAGGGCGAGCGCGGTGTGGTCGAACCCGCGATAGACGCCGGGGACGACGTATCCGGACGCGCCGGACAGCTCGCACAGGTGTCTGATCTCGTTCGCCCGGTGCGACGCGAGGGAGAAGACGGGCTTGGCGCCCGCCCTGAAGAGCGCGAAGGCCACGACGACGAACTCGGGGACGTTGGGCAGTTGCAGGACGATCCGGTCGCCGGGCTCGACCCCGAGGCGGTGGAATCCCGCCGCCATCCGGTCGATCCGGTTCTCCAGGTCCCGGTAGGACAGGCGCAGCTCTCCCGCGACCAGTGCCGTACGGTCTCCGAACGCGTGGGCCCAGCTCCTCGGGAGGTCGCCGAGGCGCTCTCCGCGCCAGATGCCCTCACTCCGGTAAAGGGTGGCGAACGCCTCGGGCCACGGTGTGCATCCGTCAAGCATCTACCGGCCTCCGTTCTCCGGCTCGCGGTTCTCCGGCCCGTGGTCGCCGTCTCGCGGCTCGTGCCCCGGGCGCCTGTGGTCGTCGTTCTGGATCTCCTGGTCCTCGGGCTCGTGGTCGTCGTTCTGGAGCTCGTTGCTCTCAGACCCGCGGCTCTCGGACTCGTGGTCGCCGGGCTCGTACGGGGCGATGATCTCCAGGACCACGCATCCGGCCTCCATACCGGGGGCGCTGCCGATGAGCAGCACGTGGTCTCCGGGGACGACCTGTCCGCTCGTCCACAGGTGCTCCAGGCCGATGAAGGGGTCGGCGGCGCCGGCGTGCCCGATCCCCCGGGTGAAGTCCCACAGGCCCCGGTCCGCGTCGATCTCCAGGGGGTCGAGGAACATCGCCTCCAGGGAGCCCCGCGCGAAGCCGGTGTGGCAGACGCGGGTGACCTTCTCCATGGAGATCCCGGCCTCATCGAGCGCCCGTTCGGCCGCCTCGGCGACGCACTCGCCGAAGTGCCCCATGGGGGGCGCGATGCCCGCCGCCCACTGCCTGCGCCAGTAGTCGCTGCGCTCCTCGAAGTTCAGCGAGCGGCCGATCGTGACGCCGGGCGGGAAGATGACCTCCCCGCCCCGGTGCAGTTCCTCCATCCCGGGGTTGGAGACCGTCCCGAAGGCGAGCACCCGGGCGAAGCCCCCGCGCCGCGAGACCACCGCGGCGGCGCCGCCGTCCGCGAGCAGGAACATCCTGGAGGCCCGCCACCGGTCCACCTGCGGGGCCGAGAAGTTGTCGCCCGCGGTCAGCAGCACCGCGTCCTTGCGGTCCCTGCCACGGTCGGCGATCAGCCGGTGCGCGGCCATCTCAAGGCTCGCGATCATGCCGAGGCAGCCCTGCCGGATCTCCAGGGCGGTGATCGGCCGGTCCAGCGTCCTGCGCAGCACGTAGTGCGGCGCCGACCAACCGTCCGGCCCTTGGTGGTAACTGTCACTGTGCAGCAGCGCGCCGAAGTCGTCGGGACCGTGGCCAGAGCGGCGCAGCGCGACCTGGGCCGCGCGGGCCGCCATCTCCGGTGCCGGCGTCTCGCCGGCCACCATCACGGCCTCCATCCCGGAGGCCTCGCGGTCGGCCCGGTCGTACCAGGACTTTTCGACCGCGTGCTCGGTGGTCACCACGGGGGGCAGGTACGTGCCCACCCCCGCGAGGTAGATGTCGTCGACCCTCATCGCGCGCCGCCCCCCACGGCGGAGAGCAGGTCCGCGTCCAGGTCGGCGGAGTCGGCGAAGTCGGCCGCCAGGGCGCCTCTCCCGCCGGCGGGAACCAGGTAGCGCGCCACGCTGTCGAGCTTCTCGCAGGTCTCCTCGAACTCCCGCTCGGGAGTGGACTGCCCGACGATGCCGGCCCCGGCGCGCAGCCAGGTGCGGCCGTTCTGGCGGTAGGCGCTGCGCAGCACGAGTGCCGCGTCCATCTCGCCGTTGTGGTCGACGGTGAGCACGGCCCCGCTGTACAGGCCCCGCGACTCGGGCTCGTGCCTGCGGATCGTGGTGTACGCGGCCTCCTTGGGCACGCCGGACGCGGTCACGGCGGGGAAGACCGCGCCGAAGGCGTCCCACGCCCGAAGGCCGGGGGCGAGCTTGCCGGACACCTGGGAGGCGAGATGCTGGACGCTGCCGCGTTCGCGGATCGCCATGAACTCCGGCACCTCGACCGAGCCGGGCACGCAGACGTCGACGAGCTCGTCGGTGCCGACCTTCACCGAGATCGCGTGCTCGTAGATCTCCTTGGCGGAGGCGAGCAGGTCGGCGCGCAGGCTCTCGTTCTCGATCAGGTCGGAGGTGAGCGCCCTCGTCCCGGCGAGCGGCTGGCTCACCACGCGACCGTCCGCGGACACCTTGACCACGATCTCCGGGCTGAACCCCGTCGTCTCCACGCCACCGAGGTTGAGCAGGAACGACCGCGCGGGGTTGTTGCCCCGGCGTCCCGCGAGGTAGGTGGCGATCAGGTCGATGTCCTCGTCGACGTCGACGACCCGCGACAGGATGACCTTGTGCAGGTCGCCCTGGTTGATCTCCTCGACCGCGAGACTCACCGCCGTCCGGTACGCGTCCTCGCCGTGTTCGCGCACGTCCAGCGGCTTCGGCTGCGCCTCGGAGGTCACCGTGGGGCTGGAGATCGTCTCCAGCAGCGCGGTCAGCGTCTCCTGGTCGGCGGCGCGGAGGTGGGCGTGACCGTCCTCGATGCGGACCTCGGCCTTCGGCACCACGAGGTGCAGCAGCCGGTTGTCGCCGACGTGGTCCAGCTTGCCGTCCTTGGCGTAGGAGAGCTCGAAGGTCGCCCAGCCGTAGGCGCGCCAGGCGGGGACCTTCACGATGTCGAGCAGCCGGGCCACCTGGTGCAGGGGCCGGTCGCTCCAGGGCAGGACGACGTCGGGCTCGTTCTCCTGGGTCAGCCGGGCACCGGTGCGGTCCAGCGTGACCTCGGCCCGCGCGCCTGCCGCGTAGGACCATTTCCCTCCGCTCTCGTACACGACGTACTCCGCGTACGGGCCGGAGGCGGCGAGCCTGGCCGCGACCCGCGGCGGCTCCTCTGAGAGGGGGACCTGCGTCTCGAAGTAGTGCAGCCACCTGTTGGAACTCATCTGCGGGCATCCTTTCCTGGCCGTGAGAAGCCGGCTCTTTTTGTTACCAGCAATTACGCTAAGCCGGTAACAAAATCAGGACAATGGGCCCGCGATAAGACATCCTTTTCAGGATGCGAAGACGGAATGGCGAAGAAGAAAACAGGAGAGGCGGAACGGTGACCGGGAAAAGGGTGGGAGAACCGGAGAAACGCGAGGTCGCGGCCGGTCGGATCCAGCCGGCCTGGCCGACCAGAGGCCGGTCGGAGGCCGGTCGGAGGCCGGTCAGATCCAGCCGGCCTCGGTGGCGATACGGATGGCGTCCACCCGGTTCCTGGCGTTCAGCTTGGTGACCGTCTTGGTGAGATAGTTGCGCACGGTCCCGACGGACACGTGCATGATGGCCGCGATCTCCGGCGGCTCGGCGCCACCCGCGGCCAGCCTCAGGACCTGGACCTCACGTCCGGACAGCGGGTTCTCCCCGACGTCCCACGCGGTCAGCGCGAGCTGCGGGTCGACGATACGACGCCCCGCGGCCACCTCTCGGACCGCCTGGGCGAGGCGTTCCGAGGGCGTGTCCTTGAGGAGGAAGCCGGACACCGAGACGGAGAGGGCGCGCCGAAGGGTGCCGGGCCTTCCCAGGCCGGTCAGGATCAGCGTCCGGCAGGTGGGCAGCTTCGTGTGCAGCTCCTCCGCCGCGGAGAGACCGTCGAGCACGGGCAGGTCGACATCGATGATCGCGACATCGGGGCGTGTCTCGAGCGCGGTCGGCACGATCCTGTCCCCGCTGCCCACCTGGGCCACCACCGTGAGGTCGGGCTCGATGTCGAGGAGGGCCGCCAGCGCTCCGCGCACCATCGGTACGTCCTCGGCGAGGAGGATCTTCAGCACAGCGGCACTCCTGTCCGGACTTCGGCTTCAGGACGAGAAACGACACCGGACGCGACAGGGTCTCTCGATCTCGCAGGTGATCCCGCGATCGTCCTCACGGGCGGCTCGGCGACCAGCCTCTCGATCGACCTCACGAGGCGATTCCCATCCATATACGCCTCACCACTGTTCGATCAAGCCTACTGGACTCACCGATCTTGATCCGAATAGTACCCAGTCAATTACGTTTGGCAATGCCACAGGAATCTGACAGCTGCTTACTCTGACTTGTCAGTCAAAACGATCCGGCCGAATCACCCCCGTCGCCGTCCGTTCTCTCCACATCCCTCGGCATATCCCCGGACAAGGCATCGGGCCTGTCCTCCCGCGTGCTTCCGGGCATGTTCCTCGGCTTCTCCGCACGGAAGACGACGACCAGCCGGAACATGCCGTCGACGACCTCGGCCGTCAGCCGCCCGCCGACGGCACGCAGCCGCTCCGCGAGGTCCCCCAGCCCGGAACCGTCGCGGACGTCGGAGAGCGTCCCCGGCGGCACCCCGTCGTTGGTCACGCACAGCCGCGCCCCGGCCTCGTCCAGAGCCATCTCGATCACGCAGTGCCGCGCCCTGCTGTGCCGCAGCACGTTCGTGGCCGCCTCCCGCAACACGACCGCGAGCACCGCGTCCAGCTTTCCCGCGGTCACGCCCTCGGGGATCCTCACCTCGACGTCGATTCCCGCGGCGGCGAGCGTGGAGACCAGCGAGTCCAACTCCGCGCCGAACGACATGTGCCGGTATCCGCCGGCCACCGCCCGGACGTCCGCGACCGCCCGCCGCGCGATCTCCAGCACCTCCGCCACCTCGCTCTTCGCCCGCTCCGCCGACCCCGGAAGCAGCCGGTACGCCAGCTCGCTCTTGACGATCATCACCGACAGGTCGTTCCCCAGCAGGTCGTGCAGATCCCGCGCCACCCGCAGCCGCTCCTGGGTCACCGCCATCCGCGCCAGTTCCCCCCGCGCCCGGTCCACCAGCGCCACCAGGTCCGACAGCGAGCCGATGCCGAAGACCACCAGGCCGGTCAGCAGCGTGGAGATCACCAGGTACGCGGTCCACTCCACCGTGTCGCCCTGGAGCACCGACAGCAGCAGCACGCCCGCGCCGATCGCCGCGTACAGCGCCCACCGCCAGCGGCTCGCCACCATCAGCAGCACCGCCCCGGCGAGGAAGCCTCCCATCGAACCCCACGGCGCGCCGATCCACAGCAGCGGCAGGACCGTGGCGACGGTCTGCACCAGCAGGGTCGCCTTCCTGACCCATCCCGGCCACGAACGCGGCTCCCCCAGGGAGTCGACGATCTGCACGCCGACCAGTACGGCGACGCAGGCGGTGAATC
Source organism: Streptosporangium sp. NPDC006930 (assembly GCF_040635605.1). Taxonomy (NCBI): domain Bacteria; kingdom Bacillati; phylum Actinomycetota; class Actinomycetes; order Streptosporangiales; family Streptosporangiaceae; genus Streptosporangium; species Streptosporangium sp. NPDC006930. The sequence goes on from NZ_JBEYID010000012.1 coordinate 24,885, forward strand.
CCATTAGTTCGAGCGGGCTCGCCTGCGTCGCCAGCACGTTGACCACGATGAGAAGGCCGTACCCCGACAGCACCAGCACGGCGATGAAGCGGGCCACCCGCAGATGCCAGGCCCGTGCCGCGCCCCTGCCCGGTGGCCCGTCACCCTGCGCGTCCGGTCGCGCGGACTCGCCCTCCGGCGTGCCGGACACCCCCGCCGCCTTGGAAACCGTGGTCCTCGCGGTGACCGGCACCACGGGGGCCTCCGCGATCAACCGGAACCACTCACCGTCGACCGTGACCGACAGCCGTCCGCCCGCCGCCTCCAATCGGCCTTTGAGATTCCCCAGCCCCGTACCGGCCTCGAACGGGTGACTCCCCACCTCCGGCTCGACCCCGTCGTTGCAGACCCGCAGTCGCGCCCGGCCCTTCTCGACACACGCCTCGATCTCGCAGTGCTGCGCCTTGCTGTGCCGCAGCACGTTGGTGACCGCCTCCCGCAGCACGATCGCCAGCATCGTGTCCAACGCCTCGGGCAGGCCGTCCTGCGAGACCTCCACCCGCGCCCGCATCTCGGCGACCGACAGCATCGTCTTCGCCGACTCCGCCTCCGCCGCCAGCGACATGGGCAGATATCCGCCCGCGACCACCCGCACCTCCGCCAGCGCGCGACGGGCGACCACCAGGACGTCGCGGAGTTCGCTGCGCGCCCGCTCGGCCGCCCCCGGAAGCAGCCGGTAGGCCAGCTCGCTCTTCAGCGTCATCGCCGAGACGTTGTAGCCCAGCAGATCGTGCAGATCCCGCGCCACCCGCAGCCGCTCCCGCGCCACCGCCATCCGCGCGAACTCCCCCTGCGCCGCGTGGACCGCCCTCACCAGGGACGCCAGCGAGCTGACCCCGTACACCATCAGCCCGGTGAGCAGGGTGAAGTACACGCTGTAGACGACGTCCACCACCATCAGGTGCTGTTCCCTGAGCGCGAGCAGCACGCCGACGCCGGCCGCGACGGCGCAGAAGAGCCCCCAGCGCCACGGCCCCGCCACCACCAGCAGCATGGACCCGGCGAGAAATCCCGCGATGGATCCCGCCTGCGGGCCGACCCACGTGAAAGGCAGGAAAGTAACAACGGCCTGTACCGAAAGTGTGAGAACGCGGAGCGGTACGGGCCAGCTCAGAGCCTCCTGTGTCGAATGCGCGAGTTGCAGGAAAAGCGCGGCCAGCAGACAGCCGGCGAAGCCCGACAGTTCGGTGCTCGGCAGGCCGCTTCCCCATACGAACATCAGCGCGTTGAACACGTAGCCGTACAGAACGGCGACAATGATCGCGCGGGCCACCCTGGGGGCGGCGAGTCCGCGCTCCCTGTGCCGCGTTCTCCGGGTTCTCCGAGATGAACCGGGCAGCGACCTGGCGAGTCCGCGCCAACCCTGCGGGGAGTCGGCGTCAACCGTCATCGATCGTCTCCTTCGAAGCCCGACCGGTTTCCCGTCCCCATCATCCCGAGACCCTGAAGCAATCTATATCAGCCAAATAAGCTTAGATAGGCCTATTTGCGTAGCTCTGGGTGAATCAGCGGGTAACGGGCAGCGGAAAACCATGCGTTGTCGCCGTACCGCATGATTCAAGCACGTCCGGCGAGAGGGCGGTGTTCACCGGGCTCTCGCCGTGCGCACCCTCGTCCCTCCGTGAAACGGCGGGAAAGGCGAACTACCGGATTATGAGAGTGTCGCCCTCGCCTGAACAACCCATTCGGCATCATTCGCCGCGTATCGCCCGGAAAGGCGACTCGGCTCGGGAACGAGACGGTGGCCGACGACGAACCCGCCGACACTCGACTCGACGCGCCAGTCGAGGCCGAAGACGCGCCCTGTCACCTCGATGTCGCCGCTGTCCAGCCTGCACGCCGCCAGTCCCATCGCCGTGCAGACCAGGGAGAGCGTCTGCGTCAGCGCGCCGACGTTCTTGAGCACCAGTGAGTAGCTCATCCCGTTGTACTTCCTCGACAGCCTGCGGAACCGCGCGGTGATGGTGATCAGGACGGGCGGCGTCGCCTCCAGGTTCGCCGCCACCTTGCCCGTCTCCAGCAGTTCGTCCACGTCCGCCGGGTCGAACCCGATCGGCTCCAGCCGGTGCCGCAGGGGGTCGTAGTGGTAGATGCCCCGAGGCACGTCGGCGCACCTGTCCACCGTGGCGTAGAGCTCAAGCTCGTAAGAGCTCCCGCTGCTCGGGTAGGGGCGATCACTCGTCGCGGTCGTCGAGGACTCGTCGGGCGAGCCGACCAGCGAGCGGACCCGTGCCGTCCTGTACAGCAGCTCCCCCAGCTCGCCGGCCGTCAGCTGCCGCTCACCGTAGTGCCGGGTGTGCCTGCTCGCCTCGACGACCGCGGTGAGCGGCGGATCCGCCGCGAGCAGCTCACCCCACTTCGGCCGGGGCAGCGCGACGGGAGCCGGCTCCGCACCGACGGGAACCTCCGGAGGCCCCGGCTTCACGACGGGCTCGACGCTCCACTGATCCCCCATCGGGTACGTCGCCCCGAAGTCGTGATCGTGCCTGCCGAGGGTGGAACGGGTGTGGAACATGAGATCGACGGGACTCCAGGCGACGAGGGCGGGATCGACGTCCTCCTCGAACACCACCGGCTGGAAGGGGTCCTCCTCCACGGCCTGCACCACCATCCCCGCCGCCATCAGGTAGGCGACCACGGGCCAGGACTCCGGCCCGATCGCCGAGGGGGCGACCGGGCGGATCAGCGACCCGACACCGGACATCGCGTCGGGCCGGTGCAGGATGACGCGGTGCAGCGAGAGCGGCGACTCGACGTGGTAGTTGTTGCCGTCGGTTCTGATCAGCGCGAACCTCGACAGGCGGATCGGGTGGAGCGGGGGAACCGCCGGCAGCCGGAACCGCGCCCGCTGGGTGAGCGGGATCACCGACATCGTCGGCTGCTCGGGATCGAAGCCGAAGGAGCGCACCACCATGTGCTGGAGACCGTCGAGGATCGCGTCGAGCTCCCGCCGCTCGGCCTCCTCGCGGATGACGTTGTCGAGCGAGATGGGCCCCAGGCTCATCCGGCGCATCGCCTCCAGCACGTTGGGTCCCGGAGACGGCAGGATCACGTCCTCCCAGCGGCTGTGCACCACCACGCTTCCGCTGTGCGGCTCCGGTTCGATGTAGACGTCCTCCCGGAACGACCACTGGGGAAAAATCTGGAGCGAACCGGCATCATTGCCTTGGTCGCCGACCATCCTGTTGACTCCTGATCCGTGTTGGGACGGGAATGACTACATGAACAGGGGAATCGGGTTGAGATCCTCGTACGCCGTCGCCCTGTCAAGACGTCCGAGCCGGACGGGGACGTCGTACAACCGCCCGGGGCCGAACCTCGCCCAGAAATGCCGCAGACCGGGGACGACGACCTTGACGACCGGCATCCCGATGTCGGGACGCGTCTGGTCGAGGACGAGAACCTCCAGGCCCGCCCGCCCGGCCAGTGTGACGATGTGCTCGACGTCCTCCCGCAGGTCACCTCGGGGAATGTAGGCGTAATCACTCAGCGCCCGCGGCCCCCGATCCCCGCACGGACGCAGATAGGGCTGGTTCTCCGTCGTCGCCCTGAGCCACCAGTCCTGGATGTGATGATCTGTCTCACCGTATCCCGTCCCGTCGGCGCGCGCCCCGGCGACGGCGGGAAGCAGTTGCCCGAGTTCGGTCAGCGCGCGCCGCGCGGCGATCCGGGGGTCGAAGTGGGCACCGAACCCGAGCATGACGTCCTCGGCCGGCTTGTCGACGCGCCGCGAGATCGCCGCCATGACGGGGATGCCCAGATCCGAGGTGACGTCGAGGACCCAGAACTCCCTGCCGATGCCCTCGTAGCGCGAACGCAGGTCGGCGATCCACGGGTCGCCGAGCGAGTCGAGGTCCACGGCCGGTTGGCGCGTGCGGTTGTACCACCAGATGGCCACCGCGTCGCGCTCGACCAGTTCGAGGAAACCCTGGACGATCGCGTCCTCGACGCTGGAGCCCGCGGCGTTCCCGTTGGAGGTCGCGCGCACCGAAGGATGGCCGCCTCTGCCGAAGTAGAGCAGGTCGGTGGGGAGCAGGCGTTGCCGCCTCGCGGTGAGTGACCACACCGGAGTCCAGTCGACGACCTCCTCGTCGTCGAACGGCTCGGGGATGTGCTGGAAGGCCGTATTTTCGGCGTTCCAGCGGTGCCGGTCCTCGAACTGGCGCCGGTGGAAGTGCTGGCACTCGTCGGGGCGCACGGCCCGCTCACCCAGGCCGCGGAGGCTGCCGCGCACCGTCGGCTCGTCCCCGTGCCGCGATCCGCAGTGTCTCTCCACCGCCTCGCAGAGCGCGCCCACCCTCGCCTCAAGGTCGGTGCTCCCCTTGCCCCCGCTCTGCCGGCGCAGGCCGGCCCTCATCGCGGAGAGACTGTCGTCGGTGAGGGCGAGGTTCGGCCCGGAAAGGTAGCAGTGCAGGAAGGAGGGGCTGCGCGGGTCGCGCTGGATCACGTCCGTGATCCCGGTGAGGGGGTCGGCCAGATGGCGGTAGCGTTCCCAGACCTGTTCGGTCCCCAGCGCGCGATGCCCGTTGCCGCCCACGGCCGCCTTACTCCTGGACGCGACGGCGACGGGCCTGCCGACGCGTTCCGCGACCAGCCCGGAGTCTCCGCAGGAAGAGCACTGCGGGCGCCTCTCCACAGGGTGCCGCACCCCCTGCAGTGAGAAGGTGTCCAGCGTCCACACGGTGTCCTGGTGCTCGTCGCGCGATCCGGCCAGCCACTTGACCGCCTCCAGCGCCGCGAACCGTGCCCCGAGGGCGCGGGTGAGGGACAGCGACGCCTCGGGCGGGCTGACGGCACCCGTCTCCGACGTGCTCCGCAGCCGCGCCTCCCCGCGCCGGTGCACGCGCAGCCGCGTGGTCAGGCAGGACCAGCAGGGTCCCTCCTCCGGGCGGAAGATCGGGCCGATCCACAGGTCGGCACCGACCGGCTTGGCGAGCAGCCAGGGCCGCCCGTCCGCCAGTCTCCGTTCGTTGAACCGTGCAAGCTCAGGGTCGAGATAGTCGTCGCAGAGCACGAGGGACAGGGCCGCGGACCCGTCACCGTCCTCCTCGACGGTGACATCCATCGACCTCAGCGCCTCGGCCGTGGGCCCGGTGTCGACTCCCCCCAGGGAGACGAGCCTGACCGACGACTCCGCCAGCCCCGACGCGGCCCGATCCGCGTCCAGCCGCCCGAGGTCCCAGTACGCCTCGGCGGCGGTATCGGCCCTCGATGAACTCTCCGGGCGGCGAGGCCCGACGAGATTCGCCTCCGCCAGCCTGCCGAGGAGCCGGCCGAGCTGCGCGGCCGGGATCCCGGGCGCCACCCGCCTTCGCACTTCGGCCAGGCTGTGATTACCGTCCAGCAGCGGCGCGAGCGCCTGAATCTGCTCACCGGACAGGGCGACCGTCCCCCGCGCCGAGGTGAGATAGACCGCCTCCCCCGGAACCGTCACCGCCCGCAGGTGGCGCTTGAATCCGATCAGCGGTGAGTTCGCCCCGTTCTCAGTGAACTTGTTCATCCGCAGTAGGTCCAAGCGGCCACGACGGGAGCGGGGTGGTCGAGGTCCTCGATGACGAGGTCTTCCAGGAGCGCGCGCTCCACGATCCCCGTACGCGACTCGGGCGTCCCCTCGCCGCCGAGGAGGCCGCCGAACCCCGCGAACGCGGTGCCTCCGAGGTCACCGGCGTGTCCGCCGACGATCTCGGACTCGGTCCAGGTCCTCATGAGGAACTCGGTGAAGCTCAGGTCCTGCTCCTTCACCCGGTCAACCAGGGAAGCGTTCATGGTCGCCATCGCGGTCTCCTCGATCTGAGTGAGTTCGAATAAGTGAATTGTGCGCCCGGCCTGGTCGGGAGAACAGTTTTCGCGTCACCAAACGAACGTGAAAGTCTCACATCGCACTCGTGGCGCCGTGTGTAGGACTTCCCGCTCCCGCCGGTCTACGCTGACCGCACCCGGACCAGGAGACTGGAGGAGATCATGGAACAGAAGCAAATCCGCCGGCCGCAGAAAAAACTCATCCGGGTCCCCCGGCAGAAAAAGAAGCGCGCGGCCGACTCTCGCCACACCATCGACACCCGCACTCCCAGCGGGGTCTACCTGCCCTACTAGGGCACGGCCGCGAATATCCGGAAAACGAACGACCTCTTGACTCAAGAGTCATGCGAACCAAATGGCTCGACACTTTCCTACTAGGTTAGCTTAAGAGGAAAAATGTACCACGACCTGCAAATAAATCGACTGAGAGCGCTGGTCACCGTAGTCGATGTCGGCGGTTTCCGAAGGGCCGCCGAGGCCCTGCACATAACGCAGCCCGCCATCAGCCAGCAAATTCGCCAGCTCAGTGGCCTCATCAAGGGCCCCATATTCACCTCGACCGGCAGGAAACTGATGCTCAGCCCGCAGGGCGAGGAGCTCCTCGGCTACGCCCGCCGTCTCGTCGCACTCAACGACGAGGCGGTGGGCCGTTTCATCCCCCCTCCGGGAAACATGCGGCTGTCCATCGGGATCGTCAACCAGCTCGCGGAGGCGCTTCCCGAAATCCTGCGGCTGCTCACCAAGGGCATGCCGCACACCCAGGTCAGCGTCCAGACGGGGTTGAGCGAATCCCTGGAGAGCCGGGTGAGCACCGGCCAGCTGGATCTCGCGCTGCTCCTGCAGACAAAGCCGCACAGGAGCGGCGCTACCAGCCAGGAGCTCGGCCACATGCGCATGGACTGGTTCGGGCGCCCGGCCCACGGAGAGGGCGCCGCGCTCCCGCTCACGCTCTTCACCGAGCCGTGCACGCTCCGCGCCCGCATCGTGGACGCGCTCGAAGAGTCGGCCGTCCCGTGGCGTGTCGGCTACGAGGGCGCCGAGCTCGTCGGGCTGCGCGCGGCCGCCAAGGCCGGCCTGGGCGTGGCGTGCCTCGTCGCCAACGGCGACGAGCTCTGGGGGCTGCCCAAGGCGGCCAGGCTCACCCTTCCCTCCCCGCCCGGCCCACTGCCGGTGACCATGGCCCTGTCCGCCGGCGCCGCGTCCTCGGGGTACGTCCCGATCGCCCGCAAGGCCTTCCAGCAGTCACTGCGCGACTACCCCTTCGCCGGGTGAGGCGGCCGAACCCCCGGCACCCCCACCGAACCGGCCGGCCTTGACCCCGGTCGACCGAACCGGTCGTTCCCGCCCCCTGGCCGACCGAACCGGCCGGCCCCGTCCCCGAAGGTTCCCACCGGGTGACTCATCCTGAAGATGCCGGATGAATCACCCCGATGGCGCCGGGTGGCCTCACCCCGGCGGCATCTCCTCGTCGACCTCCTCGTCTCCTCCACCCGGGGCGAGGACCTCCCCTCTCAGGAAGCCTCGATGATCCCCGCCGCGCGGGTGGTCCCGTCCGCCGGGTCGATCAGCAGGCAGGAGCCCGTCGTACGGGAGTGCGCGTAGGGATCGACCGCGAGGGGCTCGGTGGTGCGCAGCACGACACTCGCGATCTCGTTCACGGCGAGGCTGTCCGCGCCCGGGGCACAGGTGAGGTCCCCGAGCGCGGCGGAGGGCACGATGTCCTCGACGACCGCCTGGACCGTCCTGGTGGTGTGCTTGACCAGCACCCGTTCCCCGACGCGCAGGGCGCGCTCGTGGAGGTGGCAGGTGGTCACGCGAAGCTCCCAGGTGAGGGCGGGCGCCGCGTCCTCCGGCACGATGAGGGAACCCCTTGAGACGTCGATGTCGTCACGGAGGCGCACGGCGACCGACTGCGGCGCCCACGCCGTGGCGACAGGCTCGCCGAGCACGTCGATCGCCTCCACCGTGGACGTCTGCCCGCCGGGGAGCACCGTGACGCGCTCGCCGACCCGCAGGACGCCGTTGGAGATCTGGCCGGCGTAGGCACGGCGGCCGTTCGCCCGGATGACGTACTGGACCGGAAGCCGGGCGGGCGTCCCGGAGGGGTCGGTGCCCACCCGCACGGTCTCCAGGAGCTCCATGATCGTGGGTCCGGTGTGCCAGTCCATGTTCGGCGAGGGGGTGACGATGTTGTCGCCGGTGAGCGCGGAGATCGGGATCGCGGTCACCTCGCCGATCCCGAGGCCGGAGGCGTACCGGGTGAACTCCTCGGCGATCGCCGCGAACACCTCCTCGTCCCAGCCGACGAGATCCATCTTGTTCACGGCCAGCACGACGTGGGGCACCCGCAGGAGCCCGGCGACGGCGGCGTGCCGCCTGGTCTGCGAGGCGACGCCGTTGCGGGCGTCGACGACGATGAGCACCAGCTCCGCGGTCGAGGCGCCGGTGACCATGTTGCGGGTGTACTGCACGTGTCCCGGCGTGTCGGCGAGGATGAAGCGCCTGCGCGCGGTGGCGAAGTAGCGGTACGCGACGTCGATCGTGATTCCCTGCTCGCGCTCGGCGCGCAGGCCGTCCGTGAGCAGGGCGAGGTCGGCGGTCTCCCGCCCCTGCTTGCGCGAGGCGCTCTCCACCGCCTCCAGCTGGTCGGCGAGGATCGACTTGGAGTCGTACAGCAGCCGGCCCACGAGGGTGGACTTCCCGTCGTCCACGGATCCGGCGGTGGCGAAGCGAAGCAGTGTGGTGGTCATCAGAAGTACCCCTCCCGTTTGCGGTCCTCCATGGCGGCCTCGCTCAGCTTGTCGTCGGCGCGGGTGGCCCCTCGCTCGGTCAGCCGTGAGGAGCGGATCTCCTCGATGACCTCTTCCAGGGTGGCGGCGCCGGAGTCGACGGCGCCCGTGCACGACATGTCACCGACCGTGCGGTACCGCACGAGACGCCGCTCCAGGCGTTCGTCCCTCCTCGGGCCGCCCCACGCGCCGGGGGCGAGCCACATGCCCCGGCGCGAGAAGACCTCGCGCTCGTGCGCGAAGTAGATCGGCGGCAGCTCGATGCCCTCGGAGAGGATGTACTGCCACACGTCCAGCTCGGTCCAGTTCGACAGCGGGAAGACGCGGACGTGCTCGCCGGGCGTGTGGCGGCCATTGTAGAGGTTCCACAGCTCGGGCCGCTGCCTTCGCGGGTCCCAGCCGCCGAAGTCGTCGCGCAGCGAGAACACCCGCTCCTTGGCGCGGGCCTTCTCCTCGTCCCGCCGCCCGCCGCCGAAGACCGCGTCGAAGCGGTTCTTCTCGATGGCTTCGAGCAGCGGCACCGTCTGCAGCGGGTTGCGTGAGCCGTCGGGCCGTTCGGCCAGCTCACCCCGGTCGATGTAGTCCTGGACCGAGGCGACCTTCAGCCGCAGCCCGTACTCGGCGACGACGCGGTCCCGGTAGGCGATGACCTCGGGAAAGTTGTGGCCGGTGTCGACGTGCAGCAGGGGGAACGGCACCGGCGCGGGGGCGAACGCCTTGCGCGCCAGGTGGAGCATGACAATGGAGTCCTTGCCCCCGGAGAAGAGGATGACCGGCCGGTCGAACTCCCCGGCCGTCTCCCTGAAGATGTGGGCGGCCTCCGACTCCAGCGCGGCCAGGTGGGACAGCTGGTAGGTGTGGCCGACGGTCTCGTCGACGGCGATCGTTGTCATCGTGATGTCCTTTCTCCTGCGACGGACGCGACGGCCGCGGCGACTGCGGCGACTGCGGCGACTGCGAGGCCGGCTTCGACGCCCTCGAAGGTCCCGGCTCCGTTCGCGATCTCGGCGCCTTCGGCGAGCCGGGCGCCGTTGACGCCCTCGGCGCTTCCTGGGCTTCCTGGGCTTCCTACGGCCCAGACGTCCGCGGTTCCTTCGGCGGGCGGCGTGGCCCGCGGGCGGCCCTCCGCCACCCAGTTCGCGACCGCCCTGGCCAGCACGGTCCTGGACCGCCGGAACTCCTCGGCGTCGAGGTGCTCGTCCGGTGTGTGGTCGAGCGCGGCGTCCCCCGCGCCGTAGGCGACCATGGGCACTCCCCGCCAGGTGGTGGCGAGGGTGTTCATGTCGCTGCTCCCCTTCTTGGCGAGGAACCTCGGGGCCACGCCCTCCTCCCTGAAGGCGCGGGAGAACGCCTTCACCAGCGGGCTGGTACGGGAGGTGATCACTCCGGGGGTGGCGCGGAGCACCTGCACGGTGACCGGCCCGGCGACCCGGTGGACGAGGCCGACGAGGTGTTCCAGGTCCAGGGCCGGGGGGACCCGCACGTCGATGACGGCCTCGCCCACCTGGACGTCCCCGCCGTTTCTGGCGTGGATGCCGAGCACGGCCACCAACGCCTGGGGGTCGGCCGCGCCGATCTCGTCGCGGAGCCGGCTCAGCACCTCCACCAGCTGGTCGGCGGCGGTGGTGACCCCCTGCCCCGCGGTGTGCCCGACGCTGTGGCCGACCCGCAGCCGCACCTTGAGCAGGCCGTAGTAGCCGATGGTGAGGGCCTTCTCGCCGCTGGGCTCGCCCACGATCACCGCGTCCGCCGGGTAGTGGTCCCTGGCGTGGAAGGCCCCCGCCGAGGTGACCTCCTCCTCGACCGCGCCGATGACGCGCACCTGCGCCCAGCTCGGCACGTCCATCTCCGCGAGTGTCTCCAGGTAGGCGACGAGGCTCGCCTTGGCGTCGACGCAGCCCCTGCCGCTGATCGTGAGCCCGTCCCAGCGCACCGGCCAGCGGTGCGGCACGGTGTCGAGGTGTCCGAGCATGAGCAGCCGCCGGTCGCCCGAGCCGCGGGTGGCCACGAGGTTGCCGGCCGCGTCGATCTCCGCGTGGACGCCGCGCTCGGCGCACCACTCCACCAGATACTCGGCGAGCTCCCGCTCGTCGGCCGACACCGAGGAGATCTCCACGGCTCGGGACAGGAGCGACAGGTCGGGCGCGGGTGGCCGGACGCGCCAGAAGCGCGTCCCCGACGCGGGTGACAGGGTGTGCGGCCCGGTTATCGCGACGTCGGCGCTCCCGTCGAGGGCGATCTCCGCCGCGCGTACCTTCTGCCGCATCCTGCCGCGCGCGAACCGCTCCCCCTCGCCGCGTACCACGTCGACGAGGCGGCTCGCCCGGTCCCCGGGATCGCTGAGCAGGCCGGGCGTGCCGGTGACGAGGCGCAGGTGGTCGGCGTCGAGGGCGTTGGCCAGCTCGGCGGCGAGGACGTCGGCGTCGACGTTGAGCGCGGAACCGCCCGCGCCGTCGGCGACGGGCGGCGAGAGGCACACCACGTCGAACGCGTCGAGCAGCGCCTGGACGCGGTCCGCGGCCACTTCGGTCACGGTGCCCGCCCGGTGGTCGCGGACCACCGTCGTCCTGCCGTCCATCACGGCCCGCAGCGGCCGGTTGGCCAGGGCGCTCACCAGCGCCCCGTCCCGCGCGACCGAGGTGAAGACGGTGAGTCCGCGCGCGGTGAGCGCGTCGCGCACGCGCGGCAGCGTCACCCGCTCGTACGCGTCCACGATGTGCGGCATCTCCTCGGGAGGGCAGTAGCGCACCTCGCTGTCGCCCCGCAGGCTCAGCGTCCTGACGGGACGGCCGATGTCGGCGTAGTGCCGCGCGATGCCGGCCGCGCCACCCGCGACGAGGAGCACGCGGGCGCCACGGCGGCGCAGCAGGGCCACCTCGTCGAAGAGCGCGTCGTGGCCGAGACTCGCGCTCCCTATCTTGACTACGTAGAGTGCCGCCTTGCGCGTGCTGGCGACGTGTCCGAGTACGGACATCTTTCGCTCCTCCTCAGCTTTCCGGCCCTTCAGCCGATGTCTTCGACCGGTGCTTCCGTCCGATGCCTTCGGCCGGCTCTTCGGTCGGCGCCTCCGGCCGACGTCTTCTGGCGATGCCTTCCGCCGGCGTGTTCCGTCGACGTGTTCTGTCGGCGTTCGGTCGGCGCCTTCAGCCGATGCCGCGGGTGTTGCCTCCGTCGGCCACGAAAACCGTGCCCGTGACGTACGAGGCCTGGTCGCTGGCGAGCATGGCGGCCAGCGCGCCGAAATCCGCCACGTTCCCGATCCTGCCGAGGGGGATCCGCTCGGCGACGCGGGCGATCTCCGTCTCCACGTCCGCGCCGAACTGCTCGTCGAGGATGGGGGTGCGGTGGAAACCCGGGGCGAGGATGTTGACCGTGACCCCGTTCGCGCCGAGCGCGTGCACCAGGCCCTTCATGTAGCCGAGCAGGCCCAGCCGGGCCACCGACGACAACCCGCTCTCGGGGTGGGGCTGGCGCACGGACTCGGAGGCGATCATCAGCATGCGCCCCCAGCCGCCCCTCTTGACGAAGGGCAGCGCCGCGAGGGTGATGCTCACGTGCGGCAGGAGGTTCCCGTCGATCGCCGCGCGGTAGTCGGCGACCTGGAAGCTGTCGACGGGTCCGAACGGGACCCCGCCGGTGTTGGTCACCACGACGTCGAGGCCGCCGAACGTGTCCGCGGTCCGCCGCACCCATTCGGCTGCGGCCCGCTCGTCGCACAGGTCCACGGGAGTGCTGAGCACCTCGCCCGTTCCCATCGCGTTGACCTCGACGTGGGCGAGGGCGAGCCTCGCGGGGTCACGACCGCAGATCGAGACGTTCGCTCCCTCCGCCGCGAGGGCCTTGGCGACGGCCAGCCCGAGCCCGCTGCTCGAAGCCGCCACCAGTGCCACGCGCCCTTTAAGTCGAAGGTCCATGAGATGGCTCCCTAATTCTCGTGCCTACCTGGTCGGCAGGATCGGGTACCCGTAGCGGGTGAGCAGTGGCAAGGCGGGCGCGGTCGCGGCGGCGATCTCCCGCGCGGACAGCCTGGTGCGCCAGCGCTCGTCGGAACGGATCACCGTGTCGCCCTTGGACAGCCGGTCGGGGTTGCCGGTCACCGTGTGGTTCTCCCCGAGCGAGACCAGGCCGGTCTCGTCGACCGGCGGCTCTCCCGTCAGCCCGGCGAACCGCATGACCCGCGCCAGGACCTCTCGCGGCCGGGCGCAGAGGTCCTCGTGCACGACCCTCAGGTACCGGTCGGGGGCGACCGCTCCGACGAGCTCGGAGGCGGTGTTGAACGCGCTCCAGTACCCGCTGCTGCGGGCGGGGCTCATCGGGTCGATGTAGTCCTTGGCGTTCTTGTAGGAGAAGGCCGTCGCGCGGGGGTCGCGCACCATGTGCAGCACCCGGACGTCCAGGTCCGTACGTCCCAGCAGCGCGGCGGCCTCGGCGGGATACTTCGAGCCGTCCACGATCAGGCGCTCGCCGCCTCGCTCGGCCAGCGTCCGGTAGATGGAGGCGGTGCGTCCGAGCGCCTCCTCGACCCCGGGCGCCGTCCTCGCCTTCCCTCTCGCCTCGGCGAGGCGGTCGCGGGTGTGGCGGGTGCGCAGCAGGGAGCGCTGCAGGAGCGTCATCCGGCGCGCGGCGCCGATCCCCGCCACATCACCGTCCCCGAGGACCGGGGACCAGACGTCGCACGCGGTGAGGTCCCTGCCGCAGCCGCAGGTGGAGTTCGTCCCGGCGTTGAGCACGCCGTTGCGCCACAGGTAGTGCAGCTCGCCGGCGTGCAGGACGCCGGGAAGCTCGCCGAGGACGTTGCCGAGCAGGGTGCTGCCGCTGCGCATCCACCCGGTGATGTACAGGATCCGCGGGTCACCCACGGCGACCACCCCACGACAGCGTGATCAGGTGCTGCGGCAGGTGCACGGCGAGGCCGACGCGGCTGCTCGCCTCGACGAGGTCGGCGCCGTCGCTCCCGGCGCCGCGGCGCAGCGTGATGGAGGAGACGCCCGGCAGCAGCAGGGTGAACGCGGCGCGGAAGTCTCCCATGAGCAGGGTGTCCTTCGGGATCATGCGTGTCCTCGACACCGTGATCCCGGCGACGGCGAGGCGGGCGAGCATGCCCGTCCGCACCATCTCCCAGTAGACGGCGGGGTGGGCGACGATGCCGTCGCACGAGCCTCCGGTCTCCTCCACCTCGGCGGCGGTCTGGGTGACCGCCTCCTCAAGGGCGAGGTCGGTCTCGCGGTGGCGGGTGCCCGGCAGCCGGAGCAGCCCGGTGATCGCGCCGTCGCCGGTGCCGTGCAGCAGCGCCTCGTTCTCCGCCACCGACAGCCGGACGAGCACGCGGTAGTCGACGTACGGGGCGAGCAGGGCCGGCTTGTCGAGGATTCCCTCGGGGAGCGGAACGGAGACGGTGAGGTCGGTGAGCCGCGCCTCCTCCAGCCTCGGCGCGAAGGCCGCCTCGGGGGTGGCTGCGTAGGAGACACCCGACTCGCTCACCGATCCCCGAGGGGGCTCGTGAACGTAGGGCGCCGGGTCGCCGGCCACGGGCGCGGTCTTCAGCAGGTGGCGTACCGGATAGCGGGGACGGGAGGCGAAGAGCGGGAACGACGCGGGCAGGTGGGTGCCGAAGGACACCACCAGGTCCCCGCGCTCGTCGGTGTCGGCACGGTCGCGGGCCTCGCCCACGGCCGCCGCGAACTCCTCACCGGGGGTGCGCGCCACGGTTCCGAGATCGAATTCAAGATCGGATGGAGCCGGGTGGGCACCGTTGCCGTTGACGGCAGGACTTTCTGCGATTCCTCGCATTACCCCTCCTTCTGGAGCTGTTCCGGAGACGCCCTGCGTCGGTGCTCCGGACGTTCGCCTGGTGTGCCGGCGATGACGAAAAAGCCGGAAATAATCATCACTAGCGAGCTTAATCATCTGGTGCAGATATTTTCGGCCCCTAGCCAAGAAGCGATGCTTATGAGGTAATAGCCCGATAGTTATGAGATCGCCCTATAAGCGGCCACATTCATTCCGAACAAAACCACTTATTAGATGTTTTATGCGGAATCGGGTTACGGTTTATGCGACAAATAAGTCACATCAACCGACAGGGATGAGCCCATGCAGAAAGTTCTGAACGGTCCGGAGTGCCCCGAGTGCTCGGCCGAGGTGCCGATCGACGGGGACGCCCGGGTGAGCGAGATCGTCGAGTGTCTGGACTGCCGGAGCGAGCTGGAGATCGCCTCCGTCCAGCCGCCGACGCTCATGCTCGCACCGGACGTCGAAGAAGACTGGGGCGAGTGACACAGGGAGCTGTGCCGTGGATTCCGTAGCACCCCACCTCGCCGTCCTCGCCTCGCGAGTGCGGTTCGAGGAGAAGAACATCATGGCCGCGCTCGAACGGCGCGGCGCCAGGTTCGAACATCTGGATCCCAGGTCGCTGTTCGTCGCGAACGGCTCTCCCTGGAACGGACCGAACCTCGTCCTCAACCGCGAGGTCGGGCACTTCCGCGCCCTCTACGCGGCGAGTGCCCTGGAGTCGGCGGGGGTGACGGTGCTCAACAGCGCCGCCGCCACGCATCTCAGCGGCGACAAGTGGCACACGTCGGCGGCCCTGTTGAAAAGCGGGCTGCCGACGCCCAGGACCGCGCTGGCGATGACGTCGGAGGCGGCGCTGGAGGCCCTGGACGCGATCGGCTACCCGGCCGTGATCAAGCCACTCGTCGGCTCCTGGGGCCGGCTGGTGACCAGGGTCACCGACCGCGCCGTGGCGACGGCCGTGCTCGAACACGTCGCCGCGCTGCCCTCGCCGCAGTCGCACGTGATCTACCTGCAGGAACAGGTTCCCAAGGCCGACCGCGACATCCGCGTGCTCGTCGTGGGCGGCGAGGCGCTCGGCGCGACCTACCGCAAGGGAGAGGAGTGGCGTACCAACGTGGCGAGGGGCGCGGTGAGCGAGTACTGCCCGCTCGGCCCCGACCACGTCAAGCTCGCGGTCGCCGCCGCGGAGGCGGTCGGCGCCGACATCGCGGGCGTCGACCTCATCGAGGACATGGACGGGCACCTCACCGTGCTCGAAGTCAACGACCGGGTGGAGTTCCGGGGCTTCCAGCAGGCCCACGGCTCCAGGGTCGACGTGGCGGACGCCATCGCGGCCCATCTCATCGCGAGGGGGGAGACATGACACGCGTCGCGGTCGTCGGGGCCGCCGGCTACATCGGCGGCGAGCTCCTGCGCATCCTGACCACCCATCCGAAGGTCGAGCTGGCCGCCGCCACCTCGCGGCGCCTGCAAGGCCGCCAGATCGACGGCGTCCACCCGAACCTGAGGGGAAGGACCCGGCTCACCTTCTGCCCCGAGGACCGGCTCGACCACTACGACGTGCTGTTCCTCGCCACACCGCATCGGGAGACGATGCGCCGGATGCCGGAGTTCCTCGACATGGCCGACACGGTCATCGACCTGTCCGGCGACTTCCGGCTGCGGTCCACCGACACCTACGAGAGCTACTACGGGCTCCCGCACGAGGCCACCGACCTGCTCGGCACCTTCGTGCCCGGCATACCGGAGTTCCACCGGGACCGCCTGCGGACCGCCGACCGGATCAGCGTGCCCGGCTGCATGGCGAACGCCGGGATCCTCGCGCTCACCCCGCTGGCCGAGGCCGGGCTGATCAGGGACGAGATAACGGTCGACGCCAGGACCGGTTCCAGCGGTGCCGGAGCGACCGCGGGCTCGGAGAACCTGCACGCCGAACGCAGCGGCGCGCTCAGGGTCTTCGCCCCGACGCGACACCGGCACGAGGCGGAGATCTCCCAGGCGACCGGGCTCCCGGTCCGGATGACCGCGACCGGAGTGGAGGCCGTACGGGGAGTGCAGCTGGTCTGCAGGGCACGCCTCGCCGACGGCGTCACCGAGCGCGACATCCGCTCCGCCTACCGGGGACGCTACGGCGACGAGCCGTTCGTTCGCGTGGTCGCCCAGCGGCGCGGCCTGCACCGGTTCCCCGACGCGAAGATCCTGTCCGGTTCCAACTTCTGCGACGTCGGCTTCGCCCTGGACCCGGGGGCGTCCGACGTGACGGTGATCGCGGCCCTGGACAACCTGGTCAAGGGCGGTTCCGGGAACGCGGTGCAGTGCATGAACATCCGGCTCGGCCTGCCCGAGTCCCTCGGGCTCGACTTCACCGGCCTGCATCCGAACTGACCGAGGCGAAAGGAGTAGACATGAGCGGCATCTCCACCCTGCCGGGTGCGATCCGGGCCGGAGAGAGGGCCGATCCGGCCGCGATGACCGGCCGGATCAGGGAACACATCGTGAACATGTGCGCGAGTCCCGAGGGCGGGCACCTGGGGGGTTCCATGTCCCTCGTCGAGGTCCTCGCCACCCTGTACTTCCGGATCATGCGAATCGACCCCCGGGATCCGGGTTCGCCCGACCGCGACATGCTGCTGCTGAGCAAGGGGCACGCGGGCATCGCCCTGTACGCGACCCTCTGCGAGGCAG
Organism: Streptosporangium sp. NPDC006930; assembly: GCF_040635605.1. NCBI lineage: Bacteria > Bacillati > Actinomycetota > Actinomycetes > Streptosporangiales > Streptosporangiaceae > Streptosporangium > Streptosporangium sp. NPDC006930. Next base: position 41,990 of record NZ_JBEYID010000012.1, read on the forward strand.
GCTTCTTCCCCGAGGAGCGGCTCACCGACTACGCGCGGCCGGGCAGCGCCTTCATGGCCCACCCCCACGCCGAGGTCCCCGGCGTGGAGATGCCGTCAGGCTCCCTCGGTCACGGCCTCGCGCTGGGTGTCGGGGTGGCGCTCGCGGCCAGGCTCGACGGCTCCGACCGCCGGTGCTTCGTGGTCATGGGCGACGGCGAACTCCAGGAGGGCTCGGTCTGGGAGGCGGCGAGCGTGGCCGCGAGCCACGGGCTGGAGAACCTCACCGCCGTGGTCGACCGCAACCGCCTCCAGATCACCGGCGCGACGGAGTTCGTCGGCAACCTGGAACCCCTCGCCGACCGGTGGCGGGCCTTCGGCTGGCACGTCAGGGAGGCGGACGGCCACGACGTCGCCGCGCTGACCGAGGCGCTCACCGCGCCGCCCGAGCCGGGACGCCCCACCCTGATCATCGCCCACACCGTCAAGGGCAAGGGCCTGCCCTTCATCGAGGGCCAGGCACGCAGCCACTACGCCAAGCTGGGCGACCGCCAGCACCGCCGCGCGCTCTCCGCCCTGCGTGCCGCCCCGGAAGGAGAACGGCGATGACCGCCACCACACTCAAGACGCGCTCGTCCCGTGAGGTCTACCGCGACGTGCTCGTGGAACTCATGCCGGACGACGAACGGCTGGTCTGCCTGGACAGCGACACCGGCCTGTTCGGCGGGGTCGACTTCGGCGAGGCGGGTGACAGGTACCTCAACCTGGGCATCGCCGAGCACACCCTCATGGGCGCCGCCGCCGGGCTCGCCAAGGAGGGGCGCGTGCCCGTCGTGAACACGATGGCGGCGTTCGCCTCCACCCGGGCGCTGGAGGCCGTCAAGGTCGACATCGCGCTCAACAACCTGCCCGTCCGCATCGCCGCGACCCACTCCGGAGTGTCGGGCGGCCATCTCGGCCCCACCCACCACTCGCTGGAGGACCTGGCCGTGATGCGGAACCTGCCGAACATGACCGTCGTCGTCCCCGCGGACGAGGCCACCACGGACGAGCTGTTCCGCCAGGCCCTCGCCCTGCCGGGCCCCGTCTACTTCCGGCTGGGCCGCAACGCCACCCCCGACCTCCCCGAAGGGCCGCCCGTGCGAATCGGGCAGGCCCAGATCCTGCGGGAGGGCGGCGACGTCACGCTCGCCGCCTGCGGCCCGTACCCGGTGCTCGCCGCCCTCGACGCCGCGGACCTGCTGGAGCGGGACGGCATCGCGGCGTCGGTGATCCACGTACACACGGTCAAGCCGCTGGACACGGCGACGCTCGCCGCCGCGGCGAGCGCGACCGGCGTCGTGGTCACGGTCGAGGAGCACTGGCGCGCCGGCGGCTTCGGAGCCGCCGTCGCCGAGAACCTCTCGGAGATCCTGCCGGTCAGGGTGTGCCGGGTGGCGATGCCCGACGCGTTCGTCCCGGTCGCCGGGAGCCAGAGATACCTCCTGGAGCGGGGCGGCATCACGCCCCAGGCCGTGGCCGCGCGGGCCAGGACCGCCCTGGGCAGAACGAGGAGGAGCCGATGAAGGAGGACTTCCGGCGCTCCGGCCAGTGGCGCGACGAGACCGTCCTCGACGACCTACGGCGTTCCGTCGCGAACCACCCGGACAAGCCGGCGCTCGTCTGCTACCGGGACGGCGCCGCGGAGACGGTGACCTACGCCGAGCTCGCCCGGCGCGTCGACCGCCTCGCGGCGAGCCTGGTGCGGCTGGGCGTGGGACGCGGTGACGTGGTGACCCTGCAGCTGCCCAACTCCTGGCAGCTCGTCGCGTCGATCCTCGCGTGCGCGCGGATCGGCGCCGTGGCGGGCCCGGTCGTCCCCATCATGCGCAGGCGCGAGGTCGAGTTCATGACCCGGCTCACCGAGAGCCCGGTGTACATCGCGGCGACGGAGTTCCGCGGCTTCTCGTACGCGGACATGAGCGCCGAGGTCGCCCGCGCCGTCCCGAGCCTGCGCCACCGGGTGCTGCTCGGCGGCGGTGCGGGCGAGAACGGCGGTGCCGGTGGTTACGGCGGCGGTGGCGCTGACAGCGGCTACGGCGGCGAGGGCGACGGTGGGAGGGGCGGGGCGCTGGACTTCGACCTCGACCTCCTCGGCCCCGAGCCCACCCCCGAGGAGATCGAGGCCCTCGACGCCCTCGAAGCCGGCCCGGACGACCCCGCCCAGGTCGTGTTCACCTCGGGCACGACCGGTGAGCCGAAAGGCGTCGTGCACAGCCACAACACCCTGTACTCGATGAACAGGGCACAGGCCGACGTGCTTCACCTCACCGGCGAGGAGGTGACGGCGATGGGGTCCCCCACGACGCACCAGGCCGGTTACACCTGGAACTTCCTCATGCCGCTCATCCTCGGCGCGACGGCCGTGCAGGTGGACGCGTGGGACCCGGCCGCGATGCTGCGGATCCTGGAGGAGCGGAAGGTCACGTTCTTCATGGGCGCGCCCACGTTCCTCTCCGACCTCATCGAGGCGCAGCGCACCGGTCCGAGGGACCTGTCGGCGCTGCTCACGTTCGCCACGGGCAGCGCGCCGATCGCGCCGCTCCTCGTGGAGGACGCGCGGGAGGTCCTCGGCTGCCGGGTGTACGCCCTGTGGGGCATGAGCGAGAACGGCTGCGTGACGATCACCCGTCCCGAGGACCCGCCGATGCGCGCGGCCGAGAGCGACGGCACCCCCGTACCGGGGATGGAGGTCAGGATCGTCGGCCGAGGGGGCGAGCCGGTGGCCGCGGGACAACCCGGCCTGCTCCAGGTCCGCGGCGCCGCCCAGTGCCTCGGCTACTTCCGCCGCCCCGAGGTGTACGCCGAGTCGCTCACCGAGGACGGCTGGTTCGACACCGGGGACCTGGCCCGCGAGGACGGCTACGGAGGCATCCGGATCACCGGCCGGGTCAAGGACGTCATCATGCGCGGCGCGGAGAACATCCCCGTCGTGGAGGTGGAGGCGGCCCTGCTGCGGCACCCCGCCGTCAAGGACGTCGCGGTCGTCGGCTACCCGGACCGGCGGCTGGGCGAGCGCGCCTGCGCGATCCTCGTCACGGCGGACTCCCCGGCGGCCTCCCCGCTCACCCTCGACGACATGCGCGGCCACCTCTCCGGCCTCGGCATGGCCAAGCAGTACTGGCCCGAGCGACTGGAGATCGTACCGTCGCTGCCGAGAACCCCCTCCGGGAAGATCCAGAAATTCGCCTTGCGCGACCGGCTCCGGGCTTAGGACACCACATGGACTTCGAATTCACCAGTGATCAGCAGGCGCTCGCCAAGAGGGTGCGGGAGTTCGCGGCCGACAGGATCGCCCCGTACCGCCGTGAGAGCGACGTGCGGCGCGGATACCGTCCAGGGCTCCTCGCCGAGTTGGGCGAGGAGGGTCTGTTCGCGCTCCGGATGCCCGAGGAGTACGGGGGACGCGGGCTCGACGCGACGAGCGCGGGCATCGCCCTCGAGGAACTGGCGGCGGCGGACCTGTCCGTCTGCTATCCCGTGCTCAACGCCGCCCTCATCGGCGGTGTCCTGGCGGCGAACTGCGCTCCGGAGCAGCTGGCGGGCTGGCTGCCGCCGATCTCCCGCGGTGAGTCGATCGTCGCGCTCTGCCTCACCGAGCCCGGCCACGGCACCGACGCCGCGGGCATCGAGATGCGCGCCGAGCCCGACGGCGACGGCTGGGTGCTGAACGGCGAGAAGACCTCCATCATGATCGCCGCCTACGCCACGCACGGCCTCGTCTTCGCACGGACGGGGGAGGCGGGGGCGCACGGCATCACCGCCTTCTACATCCGGCTCGACCAGGCCGGGGTGAGCCGCGAGACCCTCCCCGACCTCGGCTGCCGGTCCGGCGGGCGCGGCAGGTTCGTCTTCGACGGCGTCCGCGTCGGCCCCGAGGACGTGGTCGGGCAGCCTGGACTCGGCTTCGCGGCGGTCATGCGCGGGTTCGGCGTCTCGCGGGCGTACATCTCGCTGATGGCGCTCGGGGTCGCCAAGGCCGCGCTCGACGAGGCCATCGCCCACGCGGGCGCCAGGGAGGCGTTCGGCCGGCCCATCGGCACCTTCCAGGCGGTCGCCTTCCCCCTGGTCGAGCACGCGACCATGCTGCACGCGGCACGGCTGGTGTCGTACGAGGCACTGTGGCGCGCCGACAACGGCATGGACCCGCGGATCCCCTCCAACATGGCCAAGTGGTGGGCGCCGAAGGCGGCGATGGAGGCCGTCCACCAGTCCCTGCTGACCATGGGCCACCTCGGCTGGTCGGAGGACGGGCCGATCGCGCAGCGGCTCAGGGACGTCATCGGCCTCCAGCTCGCGGACGGCACCGCGGCGGCCACCAAGCTCGTCGTCGCGAGGAAGCTTCTCGGCCGGGAGAACGCGCCGTGACTCCCGCACGACACGACCGGTGGGGGCGGCCGAGCCGCCCCCACCGGACTTTCCTGACCCACGCACGAGGTGACGCCGCCTGACCTGGTGTGTCGCCGGTCCCGACCCACGCGCGAGGTGACGCCGCCGGACTGGTGTATCGCCGGTCCCGGCTCACGCGCGAGGTGACGCCGCCGGACGTACCCGGCCCAAAAGCATCCGATCCGCGCGGCTCAGCCGCTCTCGCTGTGGACCCGCTTCGTCTCGCGGTAGGTGCGCATCTTGGACCGCGTCCCGCACACCGCCATCGAGCACCAGCGGCTGCCTTTGTTTCGCGACCGATCGTAGAAGATCCACTCGCATCGGTGCTCGCCGCACGCCTTGAGACGCTGCCAGGAGCCGTCGGCGACGGCACCGGCGACGGCCGCGAGCACCCTGGCCAGGGCTCCGCGCACATCGGTGAGCGCGGGCCGGAGGCCGAGCTCCCCCGCCTCCCCTTCGAACCCCACGACGAGCGGGCAGTCACGCGCGATGTGCTCGATCGTGCGGCGGGCCTGGAGGTCGGGGGGGCCGCCGTTGTTCTCCCGCAGGAGCGCGCGCAACGCCTCCCTCAGGGTCACGGCGTCGCGGCGGTCGAGCTCGCCCGGCTCCACCCTCGGGTCACCGAGGCCGTTGCGCTCCAGCCAGATGGTGAGGCCCTCCACGGTGGCCAGATAGTCAGGCCCGAACTCCACGTTCACGCTGTTGACGAACGCCTGCACCAGTGCGAGCGGGCCCGGTGCCACGGCCCTGTCTCCCGGTTGTCGCTTCATCCTGACAATTTTACTATTGAACCACCTTTGCCGGTAGTGCGCTACCGATGATTTAACGGCGATCTGACGGGACTCGCGGCGCCACAATCCCCTCGTTTCTTCCTCACGCGACGTTCGCATCCCGAAAAGAAGCTCTTATCACACCCCCGTTGTCCCGCCCTCGTTACCGCCTTAGCGTAATTGCTGGTAACCGAGAAATGGCCAACCGCGAGTTCCGGAGCGCGAAGGGAAGCGACGTGACAACCGAGGTCCACCCCGCCCGCATCGCCGGCAGGGAGATCACCGGCGACACGCGTCCCCCTGGAACGTCCCGAGGCCTCGGCACGGAAAGGACTCTCAGCGATGCGGTTCGATGACATCTGGATCTCCGGCACGGGCGGCACGCTCGGCGACCGGGTGCCCATAACCCGGGCCGTCGAGGACGGCTCGTACTCGGCCGAGGTCGCCGAGAGCACCGGAATGATCTCCGTCGCCCAGTCCTCGCAGGCTCCCCCCGAGATGGCCGTGACCGCCGGAAGGCAGGCGCTCAAGGAGGCCGCCGCCCACGGGACGGAGATCGGCCCCGACACCCTCTACCTGCACAGCCACAGCCACTTCCAGGGCATCGACATGTGGCCCGCGGCCTGCTGGATCGGCGGGGAGCTGCTGGGCACCCGGATGGCCGGGATGCCGATGACCGTCTCGGCGGCGTCGAACGGCTCCCTCGCCTGCCTGGAGATCGCGGCGAGCATGCTGGCGGGACGCCCCGACCTCCCCTCCGCCCTCATCACGGTCGCGGACCGCTTCGCCCCTCCCACCAACCGCTGGTACCTCTCCCCCGGCATGGTCTTCGGTGACGGCGCCGCCTCGGCGGTGGTCACCCGGGGTCGTGGCCGGCTGAGGCTGCTGTCCTGCGCCTCGCAGACCGACACCGCCCTCGAAGGACTCTCACGCGGCGACGAGCCGTTCCGTACGGCTCCCGAACCGCACCCCGACATGAGGCGCAGGACCCGGGAGTTCCTGGCGCGCGGCGAGCTGTCGCTGCGCGACGTCCGCGCGAGGTCGGCGGCCGGGACCGCCGGCGTCGTCTCCACGGCACTGTCCGACGCCGGCCTGTCCATGGACGAGATCGACTGGCTCGTCACACCGTTCGTCGGGCGGACCCTGTTCAAGGAGAGCTTCGTACGACCCCTGAAGAGCATTCCCGGCAACACCCTGGCCGAACTCGGGCTCACGATCGGGCACCTCGGTCCCGCCGACCAGCTCTACGGCCTGCACCACCTGTTGAACGAGGACCTGCTGGAGCCGGGAGCACGGGTGCTCCTCATCGGCACCGGAATGGGATTCACATTCTCCGCGGCGGTTCTCGCGGCGGACAACGCCTGACCACTCCACCGGAAGGAACCCCGCAATGACCATCACCCACACCCCCGACGTGCTGCCCTCCCTCATCGACTCCCTCGACTCCCGCGTCACCCCGGTCGACCGGCTTTTCTCACCCGCGGCGCTGCGGGAGGAGATCCCGGTCTCGCCCACCGCCAGGGAGACCGTCCTCGGCGGACGGTACGGGGTCACCCAGGTGCTGAACGGCGAGGACGACCGGCTCGTCGTGGTCGCCGGCCCGTGCTCCATCCACGACCCCTGCGCCGCCCTCACCTACGCCGAGCGGCTCTCCGAGCTCGCGCGGCAGGTGTCCGGCTCGCTCGTGGTCGTCATGCGGGTCTACATGGAGAAGCCGCGGACCCGCCTCGGCTGGAAGGGGCTCATCAGCGACCCCCACCTCGACGGTTCGCACGACCTCAACAGCGGGCTGCGCCTGGCGCGAGGGCTGATGCTGGACATCCTGGAGACCGGCCTGCCGATCGGCTGCGAGTTCCTCGACCCGCTCACCCCCCGCTACTTCGCCGACGCCGTGTCCTGGGGCTCGATCGGTGCCCGCACCGTCCAGAGCCAGGTGCACCGGCAGCTCACCAGCGGGCTCAGCATGCCCGTCGGCATCAAGAACGCGACGAGCGGCCACGTGGAGGACGCGGTCGACGCCATCGTCGCCGCCTCGAAGGGACACGTGTTCCCGGGCATCGACGACGACGGCCTCGTCTCGATCGTCTCCACCAGCGGGAACCCCGACTGCCACGTCGTCCTGCGCGGCGGCAGCACGGCCCCGAACTACAGCCCCTCCGACGTGGCCGGCGCCCTCGCACTGCTGAAGAAGGCGGGCCTGCCCCAGCGCCTCTTCATCGACGCCAGCCACGGCAACAGCGGCAAGGACCACGAGCGACAGCCCCTCGTCGCCGCGGACATCGCGCACCGCATCGCCGGCGGGGAGACCGGCATCGCCGGGATCATGCTGGAGAGCTTCCTCGCCGCGGGCAGGCAGGACCTGATCCTGGGCCGGACGGACGCCCTCGCGTACGGGCAGAGCGTGACCGACGCCTGCGTGGACTGGGACCAGACCACCCGCATGATCCACGGGCTCGCCGAGGCCGTCGAGGCCGGGCGTGCCCTGCGGCGGGCCGGTGCCGAGGGCATCTCCTCGCAGGTCGAGCTCGCCCTCCCCTCCCCGCTGCCGGTTCTCGCCTGAGACCTCCGACCCGCTATTTCGAGAGGAACGATTCTCATGGAAACGACCAACTCGTCGCTTCCCCTCGCCCGTCCCGCCGGTGACGGCCCGCCGGGAGTTCCGCACCGGCACTCCATCCCCGTCCCCGAGAAGGCCCGGCCGCACCGGGAGACGTTCGCGGTCGCGGCCCTGGCAGGCCTGCTCCACCGCTACACCGCCGAGACCGACCTGCTGATCGGGCGGGCGGGGCGGGGTGCCGCCGAGACCGTCCGGGTGCGGGTGTCCGGCGACACGACCGCCGCGGAGCTGCTGGCCGCGATCGCGGCCGGCACGGCGGAGCCCACCACCGGCGAGCCCTGCCACGCCGTCGTCTCCACCGGCGACGCCCTCGCGAACGGCGTCCCCGCGGGTGACGTCTCCGCGAACGGCCTCTCCGCCGGTGACCTCTCCACGAACGGTGTCTCCGCGAACGGTGAGCAGCCGGGGCCGCGCGCCGCGCTGACCGTGTTCACCCGGGACACCGACGGCCTCGACCTCGTGATGTCGCGGGCGGAGTTCGACGCGGACGCCGCCGCCCAGTACGCGCTGCACCTGGGGCGGGTCCTCGACGCCCTCGCCGCCGACCCGGCCGTCACGCTACGGGACATCCCCCTGCTCACCGAGGAGGAGTCCCGGCGCATCCTCGTCGACTGGAACCAGACCGACGAGCCCGTGCCCGCCCTCTTCTTCCACGAGGTCGTCGCGGACATCGCGCGCCGGACGCCCGACGTGGTCGCGGTGGCCTGGCCCGGTGGCCGGCTCACCTTCCGCGAGCTCGACGACCAGGCCAACCAGCTCGCCCACCGGCTCGCCGCACAGGGGGTCCGCCCCCGCGACCGGGTCGGGGTCTGCTTCCCGCGCGGCGCCGAGAGCCTGATCGCGCAGCTCGCCTGCTTCAAGACGGCGGCGGCGGCGATCCTGCTGGACCCCGAGTTCCCCGACGACCGCGTCCGCTTCATGATCGAGGACGCCTCGGCCGTGGTGGTGCTCACCATGAGGGCCCACGAGTTCAAGGTGTCGGGTATCTGCCCGGTGCTCTCGCTCGACGGCACCGACTGGCGCGACGAGCCCACCACCCCCGTCAGCGAGCCGGTGAAGGCCTCAGACCTCATCCACATCTGCTACACCTCCGGCTCCACGGGCGTGCCCAAGGCCGTGATGGTGCCGCACGGCGCGGCCCGCAACCTCATCTACAGCATGCGCGTGATCTGCGGTATCACCGAGGAGTCCCGAGGGACGTGGCTCGCCGCACCCGGCTACGGCATGGTGGAGGTCGAGTGCTTCTCGGTCCTGGCCGCGGGCGCCACGGTCCACATCCCCGAGCCGTCGGTCGTGACCTCGCCCGAGTGGCTGCGCGACTGGCTCGTCTCCGAGCGGATCACCCACACCCTGCTCATGAAGGCGATGGCCGAACGGCTGTGGACGCTCCACTGGCCCGCCGAGACCGAGCTGGTCAACATCAGGATCTGCGGCGAGCGCGTGCAGTCGTGGCCCTCCGCCGACCTTCCCTTCCACGTGTTCAACCTGTACGGCTCCGCGGAGGCGACGGTGGTGGCCACGTGCGACATCACCCAGCTCGGCGTGGACCTCGGCGAGGAGGGGCGCGCCCACCGCCTGCCCCCGATCGGACGGCCCACGCCCAACGTCAAGGCGTACGTGCTCGGCGAGAACCTCGAGGTTCTCCCGCCGGGAGTCGTCGGTGAGATCTTCGTGGCCGGCGAGAGCCTGTCGGAGGGGTATCTGGGCCGCCCGGAGGCCACCGCGGAGAAGTGGCTCGCCAACCCGATGGACCCGGTCCGCCACCCGGTGCTTTACCGGACGGGCGACGTGGCGCGCTACTGGACCGACGGGAGCATCGAGATCGTCGGCCGTACCGACAACCAGATCAAGGTCCGCGGCAACCGGGTGCACCTCGGCGAGATCGAGGCCGTCCTGGCCGCACAACCGGGCGTCGGCCAGGCGGCGGTGCTGGCCAGGAAGGACGGCCAGGGAGACGTCCAGCTGGTGGCCTACATCGAGCCGCGCCCCGGGCCCGTCCCCGAGGTGCGGGACCTTCGAGCGGCGCTGCGCCAGACGCTTCCCTCGTTCATGGTGCCGGCGGCGTACGTCGTCGGCGGTCTCCCGACGACGACGAACGGCAAGATCGACCGGACCGCGCTCCCCGAGCCGCCCCGGTCCCGCCCTGACGTCGGCAGCCCCTACCAGGAGCCGCGCAACGACATCGAGCGGACTCTGCAGCAGATCTGGGCGAAGACGCTGGAGCTCGAAGGCATCGGCATCCTCGACAACTTCTTCGAGCTGGGCGGTGACTCCCTGCGCGCGGCCCGCCTGACCGACCGGATCCGCGAGGCCTTCGACGTCGACGCCGACATCGACGACCTGTTCGACGAGGCGAGCATCGAGCGAATGGCCTGCACCATCGCGGAGGCGAAGAGGGGCTGAACCGCCGATTCTCATGGAACGGCGCCAACGAAGCCGCCGACCTCCGTGAAACGGCACCGCTGAAAAGGACCGGCCCCGGCATTTGCCGGGGCCGGTCCTCGTGTCGAGGCCCCGGAGCCTGCACATTCGTTCCGCCAACCTTTTTCCGCGACTCCCGCTCATTGTTCACATCCTGAGAAGAATGCCTTATCACAGGGCCGTTGTCCCGCCCTTAACGGCGACCTACCGTAATAGACAACAGTCACAAGAATGGCCGAAAAACCGGAGTCGAAACCCGTTCTATATGCGGGAAAACGTCGTCGGCGACAACGGCATAAAGCATTTGATTCCGGAGGTGTCAAGCGCATGCAGGCCGTCGTCGTCTGGTGGGACCTACGGGAGTCGGACCAGACCGTCGAATCGCTCCGCGCGTTCCTGCGCGACGAGGCGGTGGACCGCTTCTCCGGGATTCCCGGGCTGCGCCTGAAGTTCTGGATCTCCGACCGGAGCAGCGACCGTTGGGGCGCCGTGCTGCTCTGGGAGTCGGCGGAGGCCGCGGCGGCACCACTGCCGGCGAGGGCCGCCGAACTGATCGGATCCCCGCCCGTCCAGCGCTCCGTCTTCGATGTGGAGGCCACCACCGAGGGCATCTTCGACGTCGCCGAACTGGCGGGCCGTGGCCTGGCCCTGGAGGGATGACGAGGACATGGCGAGGATTCTCATTGCCGGTGGTGGCATCGGCGGTCTCGCGGCGGCGTTGAGCGTCGCCGATCGGGGACACCGGGCGATCGTGCTGGAACGCCAGGCCACATTCGCCGAACTGGGCGCCGGAATTCAGCTGGCACCGAACGCCTTCCACGCGCTCCGCCACCTCGGTGTCAGCGAGGCCGTGCGCGAGCGGGCGGTCTTCATCGACGAGTTGCGCTTCATGGACGGCACGACGGGCGAGCGGGTGGCCAGCATGCCGCTGACCGACGGCTACCGGCGCCGGTTCGGCGACCCGTACGCGGTGGTCCACCGGGGCGACCTGTACCAGGCGCTGCTCGACGCCTGCCGCGCGTCCGGCGACATCGAACTGCTCGGCAACCGATGGGTCACCCGGTACGAACAAGGCCCGACCGGCGTCACCGCCCTCACGGACACGGGAGAGCGGTTCGCCGGCGCCGCCCTCATCGGGGCCGACGGCATCCGCTCCGCCGTCCGCCGTCAGCTCGTCGGGGACGGCAGACCCCGGATCTCCGGGCACACCATCTACCGTTCGGTCATCCCCATGGAGAAGGTCCCCGCGGAGCTGCGGTGGAACACCGTCACCCTCTGGGCGGGCCCGAAGTGGCACTTCGTCCACTACCCGATCGGCGGCGGGAGGTTCCTGAACCTCGCCGCCACCCGGGACGACGGCGCCCGCGAGGAGCTGGCGGGCGAGCCCGCGGACCGGTCCCACGTGCTGGGCGAGTTCCCCGGCCTGAGCCAGACGGCCCGCGCCCTGCTGGAGCTGGGCGAGGAATGGCGGACCTGGGTCCTGTGCGACCGCGACCCGGTCGACCGCTGGACGGACGGGCGGGTCGCCCTGCTCGGCGACGCCGCGCACCCGATGCTGCAGTACGCCGCCCAGGGCGCGTGCATGGCGCTTGAGGACGCGGTGGTGATCGGCAGGCTGCTCGACTGCGACGAGGACGCCTTCACCCAGCGCCTGGAGAAGTACAACGCCGAACGCCGCGAGCGCACGGCCAGGACCCAGCTGGTGGCCCGCGCGATGGGGGAACGCCTCTATCATCCGGCGGGCGCCGAAGCACGGGCGCGGAACGCGATGCTGTCCTCCCTCACGGTGGACGACCTGCACGACAAGGTGGCCTGGCTGCACGGCGCCCGCCACTTCGGATCCGGCCTGGACTTCGGCTCGGGCTCCGATTTCGGCTCCGGCTCCAGGGACCTCGGCGTATCCGGGGAACACCTGGTGTCCGACGACCTCCTCGAACTCAGCCTCAGTGAAGGAGTGGCCCGGTGAGCAGGTTACGTTGGCTGACCGCGGGAGAATCGCACGGACCCGCCCTCGTCGCGACCCTGGAGGGGCTGCCCGCCGGTGTGCCGGTCACCACCGGCATGCTGGCCGACGCGCTCGCCAGGCGGCGGCTGGGCTACGGCCGGGGCGCGCGGATGCGGTTCGAGATGGACGAGGTGACCATCCTCGGCGGCGTGCGGCACGGGCTGACCCTGGGCTCGCCGGTCTCGATCGTGGTGGGCAACACCGAGTGGGCCAAGTGGGAGCAGGTCATGGCGGCCGACCCCGTCGGCCCCGAGGTGTTGGAGGGACTGGCGCGCAACGCCCCGCTGACCAGGCCCAGGCCAGGCCACGCCGACCTGGCGGGCATGCAGAAGTACGGTTTCGGCGAGGCCCGTCCGATCCTGGAGCGAGCGAGCGCGCGGGAGACGGCCGCGCGGGTGGCGCTGGGCGCGGTGGCCCGCTCCTACCTGCGGGAGACGGCCGGGGTCGAGCTCGTCTCGCACGTCGTGGAACTCGCCTCCGCCAAGGCCCCCGACGGGATCCTTCCCGTCCCCGCGGACGCCGGGAGGCTGGACGCCGACCCGGTGCGCTGCCTGGACGCCGACGCGAGCAAGGCGATGGTCGCCGAGATCGACCGGGCTCACCGGGACGGTGACACGCTCGGCGGCGTGGTCGAGGTCCTCGCCTACGGGGTCCCCGTGGGGCTCGGCTCCCACGTGCACTGGGACAGGCGCCTCGACGCGCGGCTGGCCTGCGCCCTGATGGGCATCCAGGCGATCAAGGGCGTCGAGGTCGGGGACGGCTTCGCGCTCGCCCGTACGCCGGGGTCGAGGGCGCACGACGAGATCGTGCCGACACCCGAGGGCGTGAGGCGGACCTCGGGCCGCTCCGGCGGCACCGAGGGCGGTCTGAGCACGGGCGAGGCGCTGCGGGTGCGCGCGGCGATGAAGCCGATCGCGACCGTGCCACGAGCCCTCGCCACCGTGGACGTCACCACCGGCGCCCCCGCGCGTGCCCACCACCAGCGGTCGGACGTGTGCGCGGTCCCGGCCGCGGGAATCGTCGCCGAGGCGATGGTCGCGCTGGTCCTGGCGGACGCGGTGGCGGAGAAGTTCGCCGGAGACTCGGTGGCCGAGACCCGCCGCAACGTCCGCGGCTACCTGGACCACCTGCCCATCGGCTGACGCGTCCCCGGGGAGCGGCGGACCGACCGGCGCGGCCGATCGAGGTAGCGCCAGCTGTACCACGGGTCTCCAGTTCGCGGGATCGAAGTGATGATCTCCCCCGCGACATGCTTCGAAGGTCGGCAAGTGACCCTCGAACAAGGAGTTCCGATGTTCAGCCCCACCTCCCCCCGCTCCCGTTTCCTCGCCTACGGGCTCGCCGTGATGATCGCCGCAAGCGCCGCCGCCGCGCCGGTCGCCGCCTCGGCCTCGACAAAGGCGTCGGCGTCGGCCGGTTTCGACGGCGACGTGCAGAAGGCGCTCGACGGGCTGATCGGCGATGAGTTCCCCGGCGCGCTCGCCTCGGTGCGCGACCGCGAAGGGCGCGTCACCGGCTACACCGCGGGCGTCGGGAACCTGCAGACCCGGGAGGAGGTGCCGGTCGACGGCCGGGTGCGCATCGCCAGCAACACCAAGACGTTCGTCGCCACCGTCGTCCTGCAGCTCGTCGGCGAGGGCAAGATCAAGCTGGACGGGCCGATCGAGACGTACCTGCCCGGGATGATCCGCGGCAAGGCAGGCGACGGACGTAAGATCACCGTCCGCCAGCTTCTCCAGCACACCAGCGGCCTGCCCAACTACACCCGCTACATGGACCAGGACATCTCCAAGACCCGGAACCGCTATGTCGAGGCGAGGGACCTGGTCGACGTGGCCCTGAAGCACAAGGCGTCGTTCAAGCCGGGCAAGGGCTGGGAGTACAGCAACACCGGCTACACCCTGCTCGGCCTGATCGTGCAGAAGGTCACCGGTCGGCCGATCGCCGAAGAGGTCACCAAGCGGGTCATCGACCGCGCCGGGTTGCGTGACACGTACTGGCCGGCCGCCGGTGAGCGGGGCATCCAGGGCCCGCACCCCCGCGGTTACCTGGCGGGCAAGTCCAAGGGTAAGTTCACCGACATCACCACGTTGGACCCCTCCTGGGGCGGTGCGGCCGGCCAGCTCATCGGCACCCCGAAAGACCTCAACACCTTCTTCCTCGCCCTCCTGGACGGCAAGCTGCTCAAGCCCGCGCAGCTGACGGAGATGAAGAAGACGATGAAGGCACCCGGGTTCCCCGAGGGCTGGCAGTACGGGCTCGGCGTGGTCAGCATGAAGATGAGCTGCGGCGTCATCGGCTGGGGCCACGGCGGTGACATCGACGGCTACGAGACCCGCGTCGCCGCCACCACCGACGGCCGGGCGGCCTCGGTCGCGGTGACCGCCCTGCCCAGCAGCGAGGCCGGAGCGATGAACGTGATCAAGGCCGTCGACACCGCCCTGTGCGGGTAACGGACGGCCGCCCCCTCGCCTCCGCGCCGTCCTGACGGCACGCGGAGGCGTCGCCGTTCCGGTGACACGGGACGCGGAGGCGCCGGTGACACGGAGGACCACGGGGGCGCTCGTCCGGACGTCAGCCGCGCTCGTAGGGGATCTTCTCGCCCGCCTCGATCGCGACCGGCAGCCGGTTCTCCTCCGGCGGCAGCGGGCAGGTGGCGAGGTCGGTGTAGGCGCACGGCAGGTTCGTGGCCCGGTTGAAGTCCACGGTCACCTGGTTGTCGGCATCGGGCACCCCGAGCTGCAGGACGCGGTTGGCGGCGTAGGTGGTCACGCCGGAGGTCGCATCGGTGAACAGGGCGATCAAGCTGCCCGGCGCGTGGCCGTTGAACACCGTCAGGCTCAGCGTCTGCCCGTCGAGTTCGAACTCGACCCGCCCTGGCGCGTCGTAGACGTGCCTCAGCCCTTCCACCGCCGCCCCGACGTCCGTCGGCCGGGGCTCGTCGAACGGCAGGTAGCGGCCGACGACCAACCATCGCGGGTCCGGAGGGAACACCGGAGTGCCGGCGAACGCGACACGCAGCGGGTGGTCCGGGTGTCTGGGCCGGACGATGTCATGCCCGCCCCGCTTGGCCACCTCGATCACCGTTTCACCCCAGACGGCATTGATCGAACCGCGTTCGGGGATGTGGCCGAACACGTACCGGCCACGCACAGGCGTGCCGTCCACGACCAGTTCCTCCGCGTCGCCGAGGGTCACCACGACGCCCTCGCCGCCGGTCGACCACTCCCCTGGGGCATCCGGCAGGCGCTGTGGTTCAGACGTCAGCCAGTGCAGGTTCGTGACGGCGAGGAACCCGTGGGGATCGGCCAGCGCTCTCTCGTGCCGGTGGTGCCAGTCCTGCCATTCCTGGACGTACGCCGCCACGTCGATCACTTTGGCTGCCATGGCTGCTCCTCAAGATGCGCGAGATTTTTCATACTATTCCTACCTTTTAGATTGGTTTATGTCCAGCATTGATATTCGGACGACCAGAACACACTCAACCATCAGGTCCATCCCCTCACGAGGCGACCACTGGACACTCGGGCCTCCGCGCCGTCCTGACGACACGCGGAGGCGTCACCGTTCCGGTAAGTGGTGGCCTGTGACCGAAGGAGATACCACTGGGATCAGAATCCCTCGGTGGTTACCACGGGGCCGCCTGTCAGGTAGTTGATCAGCGCGGTGCGAGTGGTGGACACGAATGCCTGGGGTATCCGGTCTGCCGGGTGCCAGGCGACGCGCGCGTGTTTGCGAGGTTCGGCGTTGACCGGGGTACCGCTCCAGGTGTCGGTGACGAAGACAACGGTGACGAAGCCGTTCGGTGCCTCGACACCCCAGGAGCAGTGGATGAGACCGGCTACTCGGAGGTCGGCGGGGTCTACGACCAGTCCGGTCTCCTCCTTCAGTTCGCGGACCGCGGTTTGGGTGATCACTTCGCCCTTGCTCGCCTTGCCAACAGGAAGGTCCCAGTGGTTGGGGGCGAACTTCGCTCTGGCCGCTCGCTGTATGAGGAGGACTCGTTGCCGCGTCTGGTCGTGGACGATGACGGCGGCGACGAGGAGGGTGTGTGCTTCGAGCGCGGGGGGCAGGGCAGTGCCGGGCGTGGGCATGGACACGATCCTTTCACGCGGCGGTGGCCGCGTGCCGGATGCGCTGTTCCAGCAAGGCCGCGCCGGGAACGCCTCTGCGCTTGTATACGGCGAGGGTCGGTCGGATGCTCGCCAGGGCGGTTCTGCTCCGGCTTGACGCCATTCCTTCGGCGAGGTCGAGTGCCTGGCTCCAGGCTCCGATCGCCTCGTCGGCTCTTACCTGAGCGGCAAGGCAGTCCCCGAGATCCATGTGGGTGAGCAGGTGGACGCGTGGAAAAGCGACGGGGTCCCAGGATGTGAAGGCCGCCCGGTGCCGGGCCTCGGTGCCCACATGGTCGCCGATTTCGGTGAGCGTCCTGGCGGTATGGGAGTCGACGGTGCCGGAGGCGGGTCCCGTGAGGAGCGAGTATGAAGGCTGTGGGTCGCCTGGTCGGGAGAGGGCGTCCTCGGCCGCGAGAAGCGCTCTCGCTGCTCCGGCCTTCTCACCGAGAGTGGCGTGGGAACGGGCGTGCGTGATGTGCAGAAGCGCTTCGGTGGCACCGTCACAGCGACCTTCAGCGCGTTTGAGGGCGGCTTCGATGAGGTCCCGGCTGTGCTTATGTTCCTTCAGGCTGAGCGCTTGGTGGGCGATCGCGCGCATCATCCAGGCGGCGTGGGCACCCGGGTCGGCCTCGACGGCGAGTTGGAAGCCGGTGAGGTAGTACCGCTGGGCCGCGCCTTCATGCCCGAGGTCGTGATGCTTCCAGCCAAGCAGCCAGGCGAGCTCGGCAGTGGCACCGAACGCGTCGCGACGTGTCGCTTCGTCGGCGAAGCGGCCGGACAGCATGGGGGCGACGGTATCGGCCAGGTAGGCGGCAACGGTAGTGAGGCCGTGGCCCCCGCCGAGGCGCTCATCGGCCGCGCCGAACGCTTTTGTGATCTGCCGGACGACGGCCACTTCTCTGGCACCGACTCGCGCGCTGCCGGTCCGTGCCCGCAGGAGTCTGCTCACCGCCTCTGAGTCGTAGCCGAGAGGCAGACTCACCCGGTCCGTGATGTAGACAGCGGTGGCGAGGAAGCTTCTGTTCTCGATATCGGCCCGGCTGAGCATGGTCGCGGTTTCGACGGGGTGTGCGCCTTCCAGCACCGGCGACTCGTCGGCCTGGAAACCGAGCTGCAGCTTCGTCACCGGACGTCCGGCGCGGCGCGAGAGGGCCTCGACGAGGTAGCCGACAGTTCGTTCATTCGGTTCAACGCCCGCAACCCAATGCGCGATGGCGGACTTGTTCGTCCGCAGAACTTCCCCGTTCTCCGCAGCGACTCGCACAACGGCGCGCGCCACGCCCTCGTAGCTCAAGCCCGAAGCCACGATCATCCCCCGCAGCAGGTCGTTGGGGGAACGCTGGCCGGAGTACCTCGCCATCGGAACTCCCTACGGATAAACCGATTAAACGTTCTGCGACGCCATTGACCATAGCCGCCCCGAGCCCGGAGGGCCACTCTTAGTAGGAACCCGAACACGGAGCGCGAAAAACCCTCTCCCCTACGGTCCCGCACGGGTGCCGCTGCCTGTCCTCTCGAACGGAGAACGAAGTGTCCACTGCCATTCACAACAAGATCAGCATCGAGCTGCCCGAGGTGTTCGATCCCCGCTGGAGCCGTATCCCCGGCATCACCGTGGACGGCCACCGCGTCACCCTCGACCCCGAGGAGTATTTCTTCAAGTTCACCAACCACACCTGGCTCGTCATCCCCTGGCAGCAGGTGCGGCGCGACATGCTCGACGCTCACGAGACCCCGGACACCTCGTTGGAGCAGCTCGCGCTGGACTACATCCGCGCCAACGCCACGCCTACCAGCGACGCAGCGACCGTCCTGCAGATCGGGTGGGAGGTGTACCGGTACATATTCCGCGCCGAGCATCTGGCTGATCTCGGTATGCCGGAGATCACCGAGGAGCATCTGATGATGCTCCGGCAGGCGGGCACGTTCATGGCGCTCAACAAGGTCGAGCTGACCGGCGAGATCTCCAACATCGGGCCTGCCTGGTTCTTCAACTCCACCACCCGCGCGGTGTTCGACCTCACCGACGCCGAGGGTGACCTGCTGGACGAGGTCTACCACGGCGGTTGGTTCAACGAGACCCGCCGTCTGGAGCTCGTGCGCGCCCACACCGCTCTCGGCGGCCGTCTCGTCCACGGATGCCAGTCCGTCCCGAACCAGACCGGCGGCGCGGTCGTCCCTTACGGCGCTCCGCTGGAGAAGTTCCGCAGCGAGCTGGCCACGATGAAGGACAGCTGGATCGCGGCCGTCGAAGCCTGCCGCATCCCGACCACCGATCGATAAGGAAGGTCCAAGACCTTGGACACCATCGAGGTGAACGCTCTGCTCGCCCGGCTGCTGGACAACCTCGGGCAAGGGCCAGCCGAACGCGAGGAGATCCGCGTCTGGGCACGTTCGGGCGTGGAACGCCTTCACCTGGCTGACGGAACCTCGGTGGTGTTCAAGTACGCCGAAGGCCCCTTCGCCGCTGAAGACCGCGCCTTGGCGGTTGCCGAGGCGGGCGGGTTGCGGGTCCCGGCCCGCCTGGCGGTCGACCGAGCACCTGGATTGCTCGGAATGCTGCTGACCGACCTCGGCACGGCCGGTCGGCAGGCAACCGACGCCGAAGGTGCCGCTCTGGCTGTTCGCGTTCATGCCATCTGCGACACCAAAGACTTGCCGACCGTGGACGGGATGTGCCTGGCCGCGATGCCCGAGCAGATCCGTGCGCGCCTCTCTCACCTCGACGGCCCCAGACGTGACCTCGGCGCACTCACCGAGACCGCTCGCGGCCTGGCGAAGGTCGCCGATGCCCGCTCCGTCGGAACCGATCTTCCGCCGTTCGGGCTGTGCCACTCCGAATGGCATCCGACCTCCGTGCATCTCACGGAGACCGAGACGCACCTCCTGGACTTCGCGCGGGCGTTCCACGGTCCCGGGCTGCTCGACCTGGCGTCCTGGCACGGCACAATCGATGCTCCCGACACCGGCAAGCTCAACGAGCTCATCACCTCCTACGTCGCCGCCGACGGCCCCGAGGAAGCGGCGGCCTCAAGAGGCGGGTTGAGTTCCGCCCGCTGGGCGCTCGGCTGGCACCGGGTCTGGGTGGCCGACTGGTTCACCCACCAGCTCACGATCGGGTGGGCCGAAGGAGCCGAAGACGCATGGATCTCCGCGATCTCCCGCCACCTCACCGAAGCCGCACTTCTCCTACGAGCCTGACCGTCCGCGACCGGTTCGAGTGGACCCGAGCCGCAGGAATCGGCCCTCCACCCACGGTCTTCGGCGATCTGGCAGGCAGGCGGGTCGTCGAACTCGGCTGCGGCAGCGGACACAACCTCGCCCACCTCGCCATCCATCACCACGCCGAGGGGGTCGGCATCGACCACGACCCTCTCAAAATCCAGCGTGCCCGGACCCTCTACGCAGGTCTTCCCCGTCTCGCCTTCATCCGGACAGACGCAGCCGCCTACCTCCGATCCCGCCCACCCGAGTCCATCGACCTCTGCCTCTCGATCTTCGGCGCCTTCTCGTTCGTCGAACGCGCCGACCTACGCCCGCTCCTGACCGCGGCCGCCTGCGCCCTTCGCCACGGCGGACGACTCGCTCTCACCCTGCGCGCGACCGACACCACGGACCTGGTCCTCATCTACACCAGGAGTTGACCAATGCACCTTCTGTGCGACATCGACGGCGTCCACATCCCCTTCCCCGGCCCCGCTGGAGAGATTCCCAACGGCTTCCGCACTCACCACGTCACCCCCACCGGCTACAGCGAGCCCGTCGCGATCTGGCTCAACCCCGCCACCGGCCGCCTCGTCCTCGACCTGACCACCCGCTACGCCCTTACCCCCGTGTGGTGCACCAGTTGGCGTGCAGACGCTGCACCCCTCGTCGGCAGCCTTCTCGGCCTGCCGACCTGGGACCACATCGACCTGCCTCGCCTCCCGCTCACCACCAGCCACCCCAACGGTTACCTCTGGAAACGCGACACCATCACCCGGCTCTTCAATGACCAGCCACTCGTCTGGATCGACGACGACTTCACACCCGCCGATCAGACCTGGGCCGGCGACCGCACCGCGACCGGAGTCCTCACGATCCTGATCCAGCCGAACCCCTACCTCGGGCTGACAGTTGCTGACCTCGAAGCGACCGGTCTTAACAAGATCGCAGAATGGCGTTCGCACGCACGCGCCGGAAAGTGCGTTCACTATGGGGAATCCATGCCTGATGGCCCAGCCGACGTAGAGCCGCTGACATGACACCCCTCCTTCCGTTCATGACCCGCTGGCACGCCTCCGGTCCCCCGCAGGACCTGCGGACCGCATCACCGGTCAGCCGCGACCAGGAACTCGCCGGAGTGCGGCGTCCGTGTCGGAAGGCTGTGTGACATGCCCGAACGCCTCAAACACGTGGGGAGGCGGAGCCGTGTACTGAACTTGACCTTGATGGGCGAGTTGGTACCCGATACCGCCACGTACCGCGCGTTTGATCACCGGCCGCCAACCGGCGGCCGGAACACCCATCCTGGAAGTAGATCAGCGATGCACCGAGGAAAGTGGGGCTATGCCAGCCCCGAGGAATGGCTCCGAGTGCCGGGGCCAATGGTGTGGCGACGCACCTTCCCCGGCACCCGTCAGCAGGTGTCCGAGGCCCGCCACTTTGTCGAAGGGCTCTTCGCCGGAACCCCGCGTAGCGACGATGCGGGGACGATCGCGGCGGAGTTGTGCAACAACGCCGTACTCCACACCGTCTCCGGACATGACGACGGCTGGTTCGGCGTCGAAGTCGTCCTGGACGACCTCGCGTACCTGGCCGTCACCGATCTCGGCGGAGCCGGACGCCCCCTCCTCACCTCCTCGGCGGGCGGGAAGCTCGTGGAGGGCGGGTTCGGGATCCTTCTCGTAGAGGCACTCGCTCTGACCATCGGCGTCCATGGAAGCCCGCAGCTCGGCCACACCGTGTGGGCCGACATCGACCTCACCCTCAAAACCGAGACCGCGCAGGAGGACCTGGTGGTCGCTATCGCCTAGGGGAGGCCCAGCCTGTTCATACCAGGCTGGCCCTCCTTCACCGAAGGATAAGGCCAACGCTTCACCCACCGAACCCCGTCCGCCGCACTCCCGCTGTAACGCAGGAGAACGGCGGGCGGGGCTTGTCATCTCTGCAGCCGTTCCTTCTGGTCCGAAGCAAAACGGCGGCGTGATCACCGCGTGCGGCGCTGACAGGGCCGGTGGCGGCATGTGACACCCCTGGAGGGAAGCTCACCCATCGGTGTCACGGTTGCACGCTGGGACGGTTGCCGCTTCAGCGAAACATGTCCTCTAGGCGTTCGGCGAACTGGATAGCCTCATCCCAGCCCTGGCGGACAAACGTTTCAAGTAGCGTTCTCACCGCGGTCATACACTTTGGACTGCTGACAATCAACTCGCGGTGATCAGCGAAGTAGCGTTGTATAAGCTGAAGCACCGCGCTAAGAGCCAATGGTTCTCGCGCATAGTTGGCGTCACCTCCGGCCGCTCGGACTGCCCCCAGGAGCGCCCGCTCGGGTGCATGAATGCTGATGTGATCTAGCGTTTGAATAATATGATGAGTAACTTTGGGGTGGCGCACGAGACTGTAGCCCTCCAGTAGCGGAAAAGCATGTTCGGCGAATGCTTTCTGTATCGATGTGGCCCGTTCTCCCTGAGTTTTATCACCATTGGTTGCGCCACTCGCGAAATAGATGTTCTGAACGACGCCATCGGCGACCTTCGCTGCATTCGTCGCTCGCTCTGTATTTGGCGTGACTGCCGCATTCTCGTCGGCCCACGCCTCTCCAACTGCTGGCAGGGGGAGCTTGAGCAAGGCAAAAGCCCGCTGTTGCGATACCGAGGAGTTCGTATCCTCTGTATTTAGGAAGCGCCGTAGCCAACTCGGCACCCGCTCCGCTCGGCGAGGATTTTCCAACGGAGAGGATAGCCAAGCCTGCAGCGTACCGTGGGCATAAGGGGTCCCATATTGAGTGGCCATAATAACGAGCAGATTTACGACCAACCCAGCGTAGCCTTCATCGCTGAGCTTTGCGTCACCGGTCGAGCCTGTCGCGAGAATTTCCCATTGAGGCTTGGTGGCGATACGCCGGAGAATCTCATCAACTTCGAGGGGGAGATCATGGCGATACCCGCTGAGCAGTGAAATCAGAATCGCCTGCACCTGCGAATCCATTTCGGAGCAGAGTCGTGCCTCGAGATCCTCAAGTGCCGCCCTCTCCTCAAAAAGGAATGGAATTGCCTCCGCACTGAGCATCCTGTAGAGCGCATTGGGCGAGTTAAGGAAGGGGGTTACAGCTTCCGATAGCTCGTTCTGATGCTCAGCTAGCCATTCGGGTCTCCCCGCGAGAGTGGTGATGCCCTCAACGGCCTCTACGGTGATCGTGGCGCTCCAAACGCGCCACCCAGGTTCGACTTCATCATGTTGTGGAGGACTTGCCGCAGATGGCAGCGCTGCTTGGAGAACAGCCAGGACATCGCACCCCAAAGGCTGCCCGGGCCGAGCGAGCACACTATGCGCAAGTTGCCGGGCTCCTTGAACCAGTAGGAAACGGTCTTCTTCTGTGGCTGTCTGAGATGCGTCAGTCTGGAGCTGCCGTCGCAGAGCCGCCCAACTTTCGGCAAGCTTCTCGTATCCCATCCGACGGATATCGAGGTCATGGTCGCTCGCTCTCTGGAGCGCTTCAGCAACATCGGCAGAAGAACCCCCACTTACGCCACCGTCGTCAGCGTTGTCATCCTGCGGCTCCTCTGCCATCCAGAACAGGGAGTCGTCCGCAGGGTCACTGTCCTCACGACCACGATGGAGCCGCTGGTCATCTCGGTCGCCGCTGGCGAGCTCCTCAAGGTGCTGGAGCGCTTCAGGTTCGCTGATCTTCCTACGATCGAGTGGGCCTAGGAGCGCATCGCGTTGGCGGCGCTGCCATTCCTGCCTGCGGGGGTCGTCGACCTCACCGGCTTCTGGGCTCGTGGCGCTGAGAATCGCTGCCTCGATCCGGCGGTGAATCGCAATGTCAAGTTCTGGCGATAGGCGTGCGGCTACGAGCCCAGCTGCACCCCGCGTCTGGCCTCGTTCGAAGATGCCGGCTTCCAGCGTCGGAACAAGTAGGTGCGCGAGAGCCGGGGACTCGGCATTGGCCGCCTGCATCAGGAGACGCTGCCAGACCTCGCCGTGCGACAAGGTGGAGATCAAGAGCTGAACAATCTGGCGAAGCTCCTGCTGGTCGGCGCTTCCGTTTTGTTCAGCGTTGGTCAACCCTGAGCTCACATGCTCAGCCTTCGCCTGAATCTCAACGATGACGGCGTCGACAGCCTTCTCCAGCTCGGAGTGCCCTCCCGCGTAGCGCAGAGTATCGCCATAGCGAATGCGCGGCCTTCGGCCAGTGTCAGTGCTGCGGTCGTACTGGAACATCCGCGGCACTTCCGCAATCCGTATTAGCAGCCGAACGGCAGCCTCAAGATCGGCAGATGCAATCTTGGGAAGATTCTCGCAAACACTCCAGCGGAGATGATTCAGATCTTGCTGAAGATTGCTGGTGAGTCCAAGAATCCGACTATCCGTAAAGCTGGTAACCTGCTGGCGATCTTCCTCATACTCCCAGGGCGCTGCCGCGATCTCAACAGCAATTTCTGCATTTCTCTTGGCGATATCCGGCAGGCACTGGATGAGCACTCTGGCCATCTCGAAACCCCAGGCTCGCAGCACTTCATGCGAAAGTACGACGCGTGCGATCGGCTCACAAGCAGTTCCATCGAGGGGGATCGCGCGAGCGAGAGGCCACGATAGCATCTTCCCAATTCGTGCTCGGGCAGGATCGTTGACATCCTCCAAGGCAACAGCCATGCAGTCAACAACAACCTGCACCCAATTATCTCTTGCTTCTATGTTAGGCAGGGATATCCCGGAGCCAGCCGCACGTCTGAGCAGCTGAGCCGCGTCCAGCGCAAGGGAGACGTCATCAGTAGCGCGAGCCGCACGCGCAAGGTCTTCAACAAATGGCGAGAATGCCCCAAATGGACTGGGCTGCAAATCTGAGTTGGCTATCGCGGCCGCGATCAAGAAAGCCATGCGGCAAGCGTTGGAGCTCGAGTTTTCGCGGGCTCCAACGGCAGGGGTGCGGCGCAAGCATGCCTCCGCAAGGGAAGCCAAGTCATCAGGTGAAAGAAGCTCGCGGCTACATACGGTGGCCGCTGCAGCGGCGGCTAGGTGATGCCCTGATGTCTCCGCATTGAGCCTGAGGGCGAGCCGCCAGAATTCATGCCTTGTCGGGTCATTTCGCCAAGCGATAGCCAGCCGGTATTCCATGCTGGGCCGCAGGAGTAGGGCCAGGTTGGGCTCGGCGTCCAACTCCTCTGCAAGACTCTCTGCGTGGGAGGTCTCGCCGAGCGCCAACATGCTGGCCGCAAAGTCGAAAAGCACCGGATGGCCGAAAGCGATCGGCGGCTGCGGCTGGCCGATTGCCCGCGGCAAGTCACGGAGAACGCCATCGCTCACCAAACCCTGCAAAGCAGCGGCGTCGACGTCAGGCAGATGAGCGACCTGCTGTCGGCGATCAGCGATCATCTGGGCAACGACCTGTGTGAGTGCCGAAGCCCGTTCCCACGGATTCGTACCACCTTCGACTACCCGAACCCGCCAGTACTGGTCGAGCAAGTCAAGCCGGTTGCGAATGCTGCCGTGCTCGCGGAGGGCGCCATCAGCCAGCAGTTGCGAGGCGATGTCCAAGTTGAACGGATTGCTCAAGAGCTGCTGCAACCTGCTTCCGGCAGCTCGGAGGAGGTCGGCAAGCGCGGGGCTCTCTTGCAGAAGGCTCTCTAGCTCCCCTGGTAGCAGGTCCTCGACCAGAAAGTGGCGGACGCTCTGAAGTGAGGAATCAAAATGAGCAGAGGCGACGGGCGCGCCGCGGAACATCGCGCGCCATTTACGGCCGTTGCGCAGGTCAAAACGCCTGACAGTGGCAACGATCTCCCAGCGGCTGCCTGCAAGCTGCTGGGCTAGCGTTGGTAGCCACTGAGAGGCATTCTCCCCACGGGTCTGGTCCAGGCCATCCAGCATTAATCTGCCGGGACGAGTGCCCGGCCAGCCCAGCAAGATGTCCTTGATGTCGTGCTCGAGGTTCAGCTCCAGACGGGTCTGGCCAGCGGACGCTCGCAGCTGCTCAGCGCTCAGGAGGACGACGTCGTTTCCCTGATCGACCAGATAAGTGGCCAACTGACATAGCAGTGCCGTCTTGCCTGTACCAGGCTCACCTGTCAGCGCGAAGCTGCCCTCCACAGCGTGCAGGATTGGCCCAACTTCTCGCTCAAGCGTCAGGTCTCCTTCGGGAGCCGTGAGAGTGAGCGCGCTGCCGAGCACTGCGATGTTGTTTCTGGTGGTCTGCCGTAGGTGAGCGATGTCTCTCCGCAACCGGGTTACTGGCCTGAGACGGAAGCGTCGTTCTTCAAGCTCGGCCACTAGCGAGTCACGGTCAATCCATCTTTGGCTTTCCCCGAGTTCGTGGCCGATGGCGACCAGCGCCTCCCAGAGGTCACGCGCCTGGTCCTGGTCGACCAGCATGTCGTTGAGCATCACCTGAACCGTTTGGTATTCGAGGCCATCGTCGCGCAGGTTTAAGGCTCGAACGACGAGAGGGCTGAGGAGCCGCCGTAGGGCGGCGTCATCGGCTGGCCCGCCTTTGCGTTCCTCCCACAGCCGCCGCAGATGGGCGAGAAGCACGCCGAGGGCATCGCGCTCGGGTTTGTTGGTAGCGGCTTCCTCCAAGGGAACCGCCTCAGGATGGGTACGCAGGCGATCTGTCACTCTAGCTAGGTAATCCCTGACGGTTACCGGCGCCTGCTCGTCACCAAGCAGCAGCACCCGGTCGATATTCCAGTCAAGGGACCGCAGCAAGTGCTGGTTCGGAGGTGAGCTAGGAACCTCGTCGATCACGGCGTCCACAAGTTGCCGAAGTGCTTCAGCCAGCGCGCCGTCTTCAGCACTGGCGAGCTGAAGCCTCTTCTTTGCCTGGACCGTCAGCCAGCCGCCCGCATCTGTGACGGCGCCGACGTCGTCAACGGGCCGGGCGGTCTGGCTGCCAACACCGACTACGCGGTGGCCGGAGGCCCAGCCAGGCAGTCGGTCCTCAGTCAGTAGGTGCGCCGCGAACCAGGCCAAGCAACGATCCTCATGACCGACACCCCCCGAGGTTCCGGCCCCACCCGTCGATGACCGCTTCACTGCTTCATGCCTCCCGCTTCATCTGCCCTATTTTTGCGAAATCAGGTCGGCGGCGGAGGCGAGACGCGCAAGTAGGGACGAAGATCGGCCACGGACTGTGGCCGTAGCCGCCATGAGCTTCCCCCCGGAGACAGGGTGTCTTATGTCGACCGTCCGAAGCTTCTGCTTGCCGAAAGTAAGGCCCATGGAGATGGGCGATCAGGGGGTCGCTAAAGCCCGATGGTGATCATGGCTGTTGTGGCGAGGCAGGGTGATCGTTTTTGCTGGGACGGCGGCGTTCAAGCCAGCATGGAGCCAACATCGGGAGGCAAACCCTGACGAATAGGACGCTCAAAACCCGAACAGCGCGTCCCCTGTGATCAAGGGACGCGCTGTTCAGATGTATTGTGCGCCGCCAGGGACTCGAACCCCGGACCCGCTGATTAAGAGTCAGCTGCTCTAACCAACTGAGCTAGCGGCGCTTGAAGCCCTTGAACAATAGCGCACATCGGGCGTGGCCTCGAAATCGTGACGGTCGCCGACCGAGGGCGGACAGCGGCCGGCAATGATCACCGGTTAAGCTAGAACAACATTCGGTCCTGTCCTGGGAGCACACATGTGGTTCGCCTCACCGAGCGACGCCGGAGAGCGGCTCGACGCCGTCGACTACCTCCCCGACGACTCCATCTCGACCTCGGTCTTCCTGGCGGGCGCGCTCGGCAAACCGCTGCTCACCGAAGGGCCCGCGGGGGTGGGCAAGACCCAGCTGGCCAAGGCCGTGGCGGCGACGACCGGCGCCCGGCTCGTCAGGCTGCAGTGCTACGAAGGGCTGGACGAGGCCAGAGCGCTGTACGAGTGGAACTACAAGAAGCAACTGCTGCGCATCCAGGCCGGCCAGGGCGAGGACTGGGACGCCACGCATGACGACATCTTCACCGAGGAGTTCCTGCTGGAGCGGCCGCTGCTCGCGGCGATCCGCTCACAGACGCCGACGGTCCTGCTGATCGACGAGATCGACAAGGCCGACGTCGAGGTGGAGGGGCTGCTGCTGGAGATCCTGTCCGACTACCAGGTGACGATCCCCGAACTCGGCACGATCGCCGCCGTACGGAAGCCGTACGTGGTGCTGACCTCGAACGCGACCCGCGAGCTCTCCGAGGCGCTGAAGCGGCGCTGCCTCTATCTGCACCTGGAGTATCCGACGCCGGAACGCGAGCGCGACATCGTGCTCGCCCAGGTGCCCGCGATCGAGGCGAGCCTCGCCGAGCAACTCGCCCGCACGGTCGCCACCCTGCGCGCCCTGGAGCTGAAGAAGTCGCCCTCGATCGCCGAGACGATCGACTGGGCCAACACCCTGCTCGCGCTGGGCAGGACCGAGTTGGACGAGGCGGCGATCGGGGCGACCCTTGGCGTCGTCCTCAAGCACGCCTCCGACCAGACACGCGCCCGCAAGGAACTCGCCCTGTGAAGGGCAACGGCGTGGGCGGCGCTCTTCGCAAGGCGGGGGGCCGGGGGTGAGCCTGCTCGACCGGCATGTGGGGTTCGTGCACGCGCTGCGCGAGGCCGGGCTGCCGGTGTCGCCGGCCGAGGGGCTGGACGCGGCCAGGGCGCTGGAGGTGATCGACCTGACCGAACGGGAGTCGCTGCGGGCCGCGTACGCCACCACGCTGGTCAAGCGGCCCTCGCACCGGCCGGGCTTCGACACGCTGTTCGACCTGTGGTTCCCCGCCTCGACGACCGGCCTGCGCGCGCCGCGCGAGTCCGAGCCCGGCCTGCCGGACCCGCAGAGCGCCGAGGTTCCCGAGCTGCGCGACCGGCTCGCCGAGCTGCTGCTGGGCGCCGAGGGCATGAACGAGTTCGCGCGGGCGATGGTGGAGCGTTTCGGCCGCCAGCCCGCCGGTCCCGGCAGGCAGAACTGGTTCTCCTACCCGGTGATGCGGGCGCTCTCCCCCGAGACGCTCATGGCGCGGCTGCTCGCCGAGGTCCTCGCGGGCCGGGAACGCGGCGGGCTCGCCGAGAAGGTGGCCCGGCAGCGGATCGGCGAGAACACCAGGCGCTTCGAGGAGGCCGTCTCAGGGGAGGTGCGCCGCCGGATCGCCGAGGACTCCGGGATCGAGCGGATCGCCCGCGCCTCCGTACGCCCGCCGCTTGAGCGGCTCGACTTCCTGCGGATCACCAAGGCCGACCTGGTGAGGCTCCGCCGGGAGGTGCACCCGCTCGCCCGCCGCCTCGCCGCCCGGCTCACGGTCAAGCACCGGCTGGGCCACCGTGGCCGCCTCGACTTCCGCAGGACCGTACGGGCCTCGCTGTCCAGCGGCGGGGTGCCGCTGACCACCTTCAACAGGCCGCGCCGGCCGCACAAGCCCGAGCTGGTCGTCCTCTGCGACACCAGCGACTCGGTCGCCTCCTTCGCGCACTTCACCCTGCTGCTCACCTACGCGCTGCGCGAGCAGTTCACCAAGGTGCGCGCGTTCGGGTTCGTGGACACCGTGGACGAGATCACCCGGTTCTTCGTGCCGGGTGCGGACGTGGTGGAGGCGATGACCCGGCTCACGAGGGAGGCCGACATGGTGCGGTTCGGCCGGACCGACTACGGCCACGCGCTGAAGATGTTCGCCGAGCGGTACGGCGACGCCATCGGGCCGAAGACGTCCCTGCTGATCCTGGGCGACGCCCGGTCCAACTATCAGCCGCCCGCGCTGGAGACGCTGCGGCGCCTGGCCGACGGCGCCCGGCACTGCTACTGGCTCAATCCGGAGCCGACCGCCCAGTGGGACAGCGGCGACTCGCTGGCGACGGCGTACGGCGGGATCGTGCCGATGTACGAGTGCCGGAACGTCGAGCAGCTCGCGGCCTTCATCGAAGATCTCGTCTGAAGAACGAACCGGCCGCGTTGAGGAACTCGTCCGAAGAGCGGGCCGGGCATGCTCAGCTCATGCGGCGCAGCACCCGGGCGGCGGTCCTGGCCAGGACCTCGACCTGGGCCTCGTCGAAATCGGCCCGGGGGCCCTGCAGGATCCAGCGCGAGACCAGGCGGGGCTTGAGAAGGGTGATCCCCTCCGCGGTGACCGACCGCCTGATCTCCCCGCCGTGTACGGCGATGAGGGGTTCGATGGTGACGGGGATGCCCGACTCGCGGGAGAGCACCTCGGCCAGCGACTCGGCGACCTCCACGAGCGCCTTCGCCACCTTCGTGCCGTACTTCTCGCCCAGGAACAACCGGTCGCCGTACCTGGCGATCTCGGTGTCGGGGTCCCACGCCTCGTTGTCCACCACCCAGACGCCACCGGGGCCGATGACGAGGTGGTCGACCGAGGCCTTTCCCGGTATCGCCCGGCCTTCGAGGATCTGGTAGCCCGCCCTGCGCAGCTTGCGGCGGAGCAGCCTGGCGGTGATGGTCTCGCCTCTGCGCTTGCCGCGCCAGACGGCGGTGGCGTCGTACTGCCTCCAGGTCCAGTACGTGTCCCCGCCCGCGACGAGCAGGCCGCCGAGCAGCCCGAGGATCACCGGGGGCAGGCCGAACCGGTAGGCGAGCGCGACGCCCACCACCAGGCCCGCCGCGGCCTTGACCGCGCGCACCTTCCTGCGGTGGACGACTTCCTTGATCCAGAACTGCTCGTACATGACCTGCGGCGACAGGCCGTGGACCTGGTCGACTGGCGTCACGTAGATAGATCCGCCCGGCATAGCGAACCCCCATGGCTGAAACGGTCGGCAAGGAGAAGGGTGGGGGGACCTGCCACGTTGAAGATCCTTAGACTATGAAATACCCAACCGGGGGCTCCAGCCATCCCTGGGCCGCGAAGGTGACGCAAGTAACACGTATTCGCCAGTCACCGGCGACGTAACCGACCAGTCGGTATGCTTTCCTGCACCACACCATGGGGGACGCATGACTCAGGACCAGGAGCCGGTACGACAACGCCTGCTCAGCGAGGCCACCCGCCTGTTCGCCGAGCAGGGCTTCGAGAGCACGTCGGTGCAGGAGGTCGTCTCGGCGGCCGGCGTCACCAAGGGCGCCATGTACCACTACTTCGACTCCAAGGACGACCTGCTCCACGAGATCTACGGGCGGGTGCTGCGCCTGCAGATGGAGCGCCTGACGCACTTCGCCGACAGCCCGGGACCGGTGTCCGAGCGCCTGTACTCCGCCGCCGCGGACGTCGTGACGACCACCGTGGACAACCTGGACGACTTCAAGATCTTTTTCCGCTCGATGCACCTGCTCGCGCCCGACACCAGCAAGGTCGTACGCGCCGAGCGGCGCCGCTATCACGAGCGCTTCCGCGACCTGGTCACCGAGGGACAGCGCGAGGGCACCTTCAGGAGCGACATCCCCGCGGACATCGTCGTCGACTTCTTCTTCGGCTCCGTCCACCACCTGGGCACCTGGTACAGCGCGGAGGGCGCGCTCTCCGGCCCCGAGCTGGGGGCGCACTTCGCCGACCTGCTCCTCACCTCGCTGCGCCCGGATCGGCAGACGCTCCCCGCCTGACCCCCGGTCAGACCGGCGCGGGCAGGTCCGCGAGAGCCGCCAGGGCGTTCCGGTGGGCACCGGGAGTGCCGAACGCGACCTCGGTGGACTTGGCGCGCTTGAGATAGAGGTGCAGGGGGTGCTCCCAGGTCATCCCGATCCCGCCGTGCAGCTGCACGCTCTCCTCGGCGACCCGCACCGCCACCTCCGAGCACCACGACGCGGCCACCGCCACCGCCAGCTCGCGATCCCGGACCGCCTCCTGCCCACCGGGCAGTCCCGAGTCCGTGGCGAGCAGGTCGGCCGCGTTCCTCGCGGCGGCGCGGGCGCGCACCACGTCCAGCCAGAGATCGGCCATCCGGTGCTTGATCGCCTGGAAGGAGCCCACCGGGCGGGCGAACTGCCGTCGCTCCTTGATGTAGGCGAGCGTCGTGCTCAGACACCACTCGGCGACCCCGAGCTGCTCTGAGGCGAGCAGTCCCGCGCCGAAGCTCAGCACCCTTCGCACGTCGAGCCGGCCGATCGCCTCACCGGCGGGAGTGTCGGAGAACGTGACGGTGGCGACCGGCCGCGTCAGGTCGAGCGACGGCACCACCTCGATCCGGACATCCGTCGCCTCCACCACGTGGAGCGCCGTACCGACGGGCACGAGCAGCACGTCCGCCACGTCCGCGCCCGCCACCGCCCTCACCTCGCCGTTCAGGATCCCCCCGTCCGTGACGGTGACGGTCTCCGGCAGCGGCCGGTACGGCGAAGCCGCCAGCGACACCGCGAGCGCCGCCGTCGTCTCCCCCGAGGCGAGCTCCTGGATCAGATCCTCCTCGCCGACCTGCAGCAGGGCCTTGGTCGCGAGCACCGAACCGGTGAGGAACGGCAGCGGAGCCACCGCCCGCCCCAGCTCCTCCAGCACCACCGCGACCTCCCGCGCCGACGCCCCCGCCCCGCCGTAGATCTCGGGCACGAGCAGGCCCGCGACCCCGATCTCCCGCGACAGCGTCTTCCACAGGTCCATGTCGTACGGCGCTCCGGACTCGACCCGCCTCAACACGGCGGCGGACCCGCAGCGGTCCGCGAGAAGATCCCGCACGGAGGCGCGCAGCTCCTCCTCGACCTCGGTGTACAGCAGTGTCATCAGTCGCTCACCACTCCTCATTCACTACGCGGCCCACTCCTACCTCGCGACCCACTCCGCTCACCGCGTCGAGCCCGTTCCCGTCATCGCGGAAGATCCTTCCAGGGCACGTCCTTGTCGACGCGGGGTTCCGAGGGGAGGCCGAGCACGCGCTCGGCGATGATGTTGCGCAGGATCTCCGAGGTGCCGCCCTCGATGGAGTTGCCCTTGGCGCGGAGGTAGCGGTATCCGGGCCCCCTGCCGAAGAAGTCGACGGTGTCGGAACGGCGGAAGGTCCAGTCGTCGTAGACCAGGCCCTCCTCGCCGCGCAGTTCCACGTCCAGCCCCGACAGGGCCTGGTTGAGGTCGGCGAAGGCGAGCTTCATGCCGGAGCCCTCGGGTCCCGGCTGCCCGGCGGAGAGCTGTTCGCGCAGGCGCGTCCCCGCCAGGCGCGTCACCTCCGCCTCCACCCACAGGCGCAGCAGCCGCTGGTGCAGGTCGTGGGTGCGCAGCTCGGGCCGGGAGCGCCAGGTCTCGGTGACCAGGCCGACCATGCCACCACCCCGCCGTACCGGCGCGCCGCCGATGGCGACCCGCTCGTTCATGAGCGTGGTCTGCGCGACCCGCCAGCCGTCGCCGACCTCTCCCAGCCGCAGGTCGTCACCGAGCCGTACGCCGGTGAGGAAGACCTCGTTGAACTCGGCCTCGCCGGTGATCTGCCGCAGCGGCCTCACCTCGACCCCGGGGGCGTGCATGTCGCACACGAAGTACGTGAGTCCCCGGTGCTTGGGCACGTCCACGTCGGTCCTGGCGACCAGGATCGCCCACCGGGCGTGGTGGGCGCCGGATGTCCACACCTTCTGCCCGTCCACCACCCACTCGTCGCCGTCCCTCACCGCGCGGGTGCCGAGCGTGGCCAGGTCGGAGCCGGCACCGGGCTCGCTGAAGAGCTGGCACCAGATCTCCTCGCCCGTCCACAGCGGGCGCAGGAACCGTACGCGCTGCTCGTCGGTGCCGAACGCCAGGATCGTGGGCGCCGCCATCCCCAGCCCGATCGTCTGCACCCCGAGATCGAGCTGCGGTGTCCCCTCCAGCTCGCGCTCCACCACGTTCTGCAGCTCGCGTGCGGCTCCGAGCCCTCCGAGCCCTTCGGGGAAGTGCACCCAGGCGAGTCCGGCGTCGAACCTGGCCCTCAGGAACTCCAGCCGATCCCCGCCGGGGTCGTGCCCGGCCAGGAAGGCGGCGGCGCGCTCCCTCACCGCCTTCTCGTCCAGCGCCACGAACGGCTCCCTTCGTCGATCTCCGTCGACCCGCGTCAATCTTCGCCGACTCGCGTCGGTTCGCGCACCCCACGCCCGGCCTTGGAACGCCTCGCACCGCCCGCCGACCCACGTCGGTTCGTGCTCTCCCCAGCTCGGAGACACCACCCACCGCTCCCTGACGTGCGGGACGGCCGACGGGCGACGCCGGTTACATGTGCTTCTTGAGCTCCCGGTAGGCGAGGGAGCGCTTGTGGACCTCGTCCGGCCCGTCGGCCAGCCTCAGCGAGCGCGCTCCGGCCCAGAGAGCGGCCAGCGGGAAGTCCTGGCTCACGCCTCCGGCGCCGTGGGCCTGGACGGCCTTGTCCAGGATCCACTCCACATCGCGCGGTGTGGCGATCTTGATGGCCTGGATCTCCGCGTGGGCGCCCCGGTTGCCTACGGTGTCCATCAGCCAGGCGGTCTTCAGCACGAGGAGGCGGAGCTGCTCGATCCTCACCCGTGACTCGGCGATCCAGTCCTGGACGACGCCCTGCTGGGCGATCGGCTTGCCGAACGTGCTCCGCGACAGGGTTCGGAGGCACATCATCTCGACGGCACGCTCGGCCATCCCGATGAGCCGCATGCAGTGGTGGATGCGGCCGGGTCCGAGGCGTGCCTGGGCGATCGCGAAGCCGCCGCCCTCCTCGCCGATCAGGTTGTCGACCGGCACCCTGGCGTCCTCGAACACGATCTCGGCGTGTCCGCCGTGATCGGAGTCGGAGTAGCCGAAGACGTGCATCCCGCGCTTGATGTGCATGCCGGGCGTGTCGCGCGGCATCAGGATCATCGACTGCTGCCGGTGCGAGGACGCCTCGGGGTCGGTCTTGCCCATCACGATGAAGATCGCGCACTTGGGGTTCATCGCGCCGGAGGCGAACCACTTGCGGCCGTTGACGACGTACTCGGAGCCGTCCCTCACGATCGACAGCGCGATGTTGGTGGCGTCGGAGGACGCGGTGTCGGGCTCGGTCATCGCGAACGCCGACCGGATCTCCCCGCGCAGCAGCGGCTCCAGCCACTCCTTGCGCTGCCACTCGTTGCCGAACATGGAGAGGACCTCCATGTTGCCGGTGTCGGGGGCGGCGCAGTTGGTCGCGGTGGGAGCGATCTTCGGCGAGCGGCCCATGATCTCGGCCAGCGGTGCATACTGCAGATTGGTCAGGCCCGCGCCGTGCTCACCCGGCAGGAAGAGGTTCCACAGGCCCCGCCTGCGCGCCTCCTCCTTGAGATCCTCCATCAGCGGCGGGCTGGCCCACCCGCTCTCGGCGGCCTGGACCTCGAATGCCTCCTCCGCCGGATACACACACTCGTCCATGAAACCGAGCAGCCGTTCCCGCAGCTCCTCGGTCTTGGCGTCGAACGCGAAATCCATGGGCCCTCCTCACAGTCTCCCGCGAGAGTACCGACCGGACGGTATGCCTGTCGACACACCCCCACCCTGAACCCATGAACCCCGTCTTCTTCGCCACCTCCGAGGAGGAGCAGACCCAGTACGCCGGAAAGGGGCGACGGTCTGCCCCCACCAGGCGGTGACCGGCTCCGCCCGCCGGTTTCTCAACCCCGGTCACGCCTCCATCGGCAGGTGAGCGTGATCTGCGGGGGGTGCGGCATAGCCGGGCAGACGCAGCACGAACCGTGCGCCACGGGGGCTGTCTTCGATGGTGAGGGTGCCGCCGTGGGTTTCGGCGATCTGCCGGGCGATCGACAAGCCGAGCCCCGTGCCGCCGATGTCCCGTCTGCGGGAGGCCTCCAGGCGGGCGAACCGCCGGAAGATGATCTCCCGCTGGTCGGGGGCGATGCCCTCGCCGTCGTCGCACACCTCCAGCGCCGCCGTGCCCGCCTCCAACGCCAGAGTTACCGTGATGGCGGAGTCGGCGTGGCGTTCGGCGTTGTCCAGCAGGTTGTTCAGCAACCGGGCCAGGCCGATCCGCTCTCCGTTGATCATCACGCCGGGGGTGAGGTGGCGGATCACCGCGACCCGGCGTGGCCGCCGGTCCAGCTCGGCCGCCACCAGGCCGGTCAGGTCGACGGGATCGCGCCGGCCGCTGATGCCCGCGTCCAGCCGGGCGATCTGCAACAGGTCGGTGACCAAGTCCTGAAGCCGTTCCACACTCTTCAGCAGCGCGTTCGCCGTTCGCGGCCAGTCGGTCTCCTGCGGGTACATGAGCGCCTCTTCGATCTGCACGCGCATGGCGGCCAGCGGGCTGCGCAGATCGTGGGAGGCGTCCGAGGCGAACCGTAGCTGCTGTTCGACCGCCGACTGGGCCCGGTCCAGGGTCTTGTTCGCGGTCTGGGCGAGGTCTCGCAGCTCGTCTTGGTACTTCGGTACCGGCACCCGGTGGCCGAGATCACTCGCGGTGATCTGGGCGAGCTTGCCGCTGATCGCGCCCACCGGCTCCAGGGTCTTGCTCACGGTCCGGTAGGTGCCCGCCGTGGTCGCCCCGACCAGCAAAAGCCAGCCGGCGGCGATCGAGATCAGTAGCCGAGGGCCCCCGTGCCAGGGGACATCGTCGACGGCCATGTTGAGCAGCCAGACACCGTCGGCCCTGTGCAGGGGGTAGGAGATCACGATCTTGCATTGGCCGGGGAACGCATGCAGGTCACACAACTGCGCAATCACATAAGAGTCGACATCGGGGCGAAGGTTGCTTATCGGCGGCTCACGCGCCTCGAAGCCCAGGGTGGCGGTGACCAGCGTGCCGGCCGGGTCGAACACTTGAATCGCCTCATTGCGCCTTTTCGTCGACGGGTGGGGAGATATGCCGCCGTGGCGTATCTGCCTGGCCATCTCCACAGCGTGGTTGGCGAGCCGTTGTGTCTGATCGTTGACAGAGGCTTCCCGTACCTCCAGTAGGGCGAACACCGCGACAATAGTGCAGAGCAGCGCCATGACGGCGCCGGCCATCACGGTCAAGCGGGTCCTGATGGAGCACCGATGCCACGTGCTCACCTTGATCCTCTCCTCACGGCCAGACGCACACCCCCTGTGACGACTCCTTACCGCTCCTGGGGAGACTCACGACCAAAACCACGTAAATGTCAGCTGGAACGCGCGGAATGCCCATGTCATGGTGAAAGAAGCAAGTGGACGGGCCAACCATGGTCGTCGGGGACATCGCAGGTCTCCGGCCGACGCCGCATCCACGCCCGTAGAACAGTGTCCGGAGCCTGGATCCAGTATGCGAGGCGTGGAGGGCGCAGGCAGATCGTAGCCCGAGGTCCGCAGGCTGGACAGCGGAAAGGCCAGGCAGCGGCGGGGATCGCGGTGAGCGGGATCGTCCGGGTGGGCGGTGGCCGGCGCCATGACGATGATCGCGGCCAGTCTTCTCCCAAAAGAAACGCCTCGTACGGATTTGACTGACCACGTGTCATCAAAACGAGGGCAGCCCATCATTTTGCCCGCCGCGCGGTGCCATGCGGGGTGCCATCCCGGCCGGCGTGCAGGACCGGCTGATCGGCAACCACAAGACCGCGCCGCACTGGGTGAGCACCGCGAAACGGCCCGAGACGAGGGAGAGACGTCTCACGCTGTTGATCGAGGATTGCGCGGCGGGCCGCAGGCTCGGGCAGTTCGAGCGCGGAGTGGTCCCCGGGAACACTCCCTGAGTGGACCTTCGGACAGGTCCGCCGCGGGTTCTAGGGTCGTTCTCATGACCGCGAAGATGCCCGCGCCCGTCACCCTCGAAGGCGAGAGCGTACGACTGGAGCCGCTGACCGGCGGCCACGTGCCCGACCTGTTCCTGGCCGGTGGCGGTGACGACGAGGTGTGGCGCTGGATGCCCGCCCCGACCCCGCACACCGAGGCCGCACTGGCGGAGATCGCCGCGCGGCTGGCCGGGACGCCGGACCACGTGCCGTTCGCGGTGATCCTGCGGGAGACCGGCCGCGCGGTCGGCTGGACCACCTACATCGACACCCCCGGGTACGCCGACAGCATCGAGATCGGCTGGACCTGGTACGGCAGGTCGGTGTGGCGCTCCGCGGTGAACACCGAGTGCAAGGTGCTGCTGATCGACCACGCCTTCGACAAGCTGGGCGTGAACCGGGTCCAGCTCAAGACCGACAACCTGAACGTCCGCTCACAGAACGCGATCATGCGCATCGGCGGCGTTCCCGAGGGCGTCCTGCGCCGCCAGCGCCGTCGCACCGACGGCACCTGGCGCGACACCGCCTATTTCAGCATCCTCGACGACGAGTGGCCCGCCCACCGCGCCCGCCTCACCGGCCTGTCCCACTGAACCGCGCCCCCGCGCCCCGCGATCTACAGGACTTCGCGGCCCGATGACGGTCGGCCGACGTCCGGCATCGTCATCAGGTGCCGGAGACGCGGGGTCGCGGGGATCGGCATCGAATCGGGCAACGGAGTCCGGTAAGGCTCCGCGACCTGTGGGACTTCGCCGAGGCTCCGCGCCTATGAGGCTCCCTCGCCGAGCATGCCGCGCAGGAATTCCCTGATCCCCAGCCGGAGGTCGTCCAGGGCCGGTTCGGCTCCGGCGCCGATGACGGCGTCGAACATCACCCCTTCGCCGAAGGCGACGAACTGGCGCCCGTGCCGTACCGGGTCGGACGACCCCGCGGCGGAGAGGATCGCGACCGCGAGGTCGCGGAAGCGCTCACCGGCCCTGTCGTAGATCGTGCGCAGCTCCGGTCTGCGGTTGGCCTCGAAGGCCAGCTCGTAGCGGGCGATCGTCTGCCGGCGGCCGACCGTCAGCTGTGTCCAGAGCGCCTGGGCCATCATCTCGGCGAGGGCTTCGATCATGTCCGCCCCCGGGGGTGCGGGGGCCCCCGCGAACGCGGTGGACTCCAGCTGGGTGAGGCGCGCGAGGGTCAGTTCCAGGAGCGCGGACCGGGTGCGGGCCAGGTTGGAGGTCGATCCCGGCGGCAGTCCCGCCGCCTCGTCCACGGCTCGATGGGTCAGACCGCGCATTCCACGATCGGCGAGCAGGTCGATGGCGGTATCGGCGACGAGCTCGGCACGCTGGGACTTCACCTCTCGATACTACATTTGTAGTCTAACTACAGGCGTAGTAATATTCACTACATTCGTAGTAAAGGAGAGGGTCATGGCACGTGCGACGGTCATCGGAGCGGGCATTGGCGGGCTGGCGGCGGCGGTGGCGTTGCAGCGGCGAGGCTGGGACGTGACGGTGTTCGAGCGGGCGGCGTCCCTGGAGCCGGTCGGCTCGGGACTGGCCGTCGCCGCCAACGCACTCAAGGCGCTCGACACGTTCGGGGCGGGTGACGAGGTCCGCGAGCTGTCGGTGGTCCAGGGCAGCAGCGGCATCCGGCGTTCCGACGGCAGGTGGCTGGTGAAGACGAGCGTGGAGGCCGCCTCCGCGCGCAACGGTGGCGACTCCGTGGTGCTGCTGCGCCGCGCGGACCTGATCGACATGCTCTTCTCCCGCCTCACCCCCGGTACGGTCCGGCTGAACGCCAGGGTCTCGGAGGTCGACGCGGAGAACGGCGTGGTGACCCTCCCCGACGGGGAGGTGGAGGCGGACCTGGTGGTGGCGGCCGACGGCATCCACTCCGTCATCAGGTCGGCACTGTTTCCCGGCCATCCGGCCCCCCGCTACGCGGGCGTCACCAGCTGGCAGGTGCTCGTCCCCGCCGAGGGCGTCCCTGGCCAGGCGTACGAGAGCTGGGGGCGCGGCAGGGTCTTCGGCGTGATGCCGCTGGCCGGGGGCGCGTCCTACTGCTACGCCACCGACGCCGTCCCCGCGGGCGGCGGTGGCGGAGACCGGCTGGCCGAGCTGCGACGGCTGTTCGGCGACTGGCACTCCCCGATCCCCGAGCTGCTCGCCGCGGCCTCACCGGAGAAGGTCCTGAGAAACGACATCCGCTACCTCGCCACCCCCCTGCCGGCCATGCACCGGGGCAGGGTCGCCCTGCTGGGCGACGCCGCGCACGCCATGACTCCCAACCTGGGTCAGGGCGCCTGCCAGGCGATCGAGGACGCGGTGGTGCTGGCCCACGTGGTCGGCGACGGCGAAAGGTTCACCGGCGGCACCGGAGCGAACGGCGCGAGCGCCGTACCGGTGGGTGAGAGCCGCGCGACGACGGGCGGGACCGCCAGGGCGACGGGCAGGGGCCGTGGAGCGTACGACGGAAACACAGGGAGCGGCAGAGCGGCCGGCGGAAACGGTGAGGGCGACCTCTTGGCCGGTTACACCGCCGCGCGGCTGGAGCGTACGTCCAAGATCGTGGCCCGGTCCGCCGCGATCTGCCGCGCGACCCGGATGCGCGGCCCGCTGGCCGTGCGGCTGCGCGACGCGATGGTGACGCTCAGCTGGCGGCTCGCCCCCTCAAGCGTGAACGGCCCGATGGACGAGGTGTTCGGCTGGACACCGCCCTCCGCGTGACCGTTCCTCCGGAGAAAATCACCGGAGAACCTCCGGGACCCGTACGAACGCGAGAGAACCGCCCGACGGAAGCCGTGCGAACGCGAAAAGCCATCTGGCGGAAACCCGTGCGAACACGAGAAAGCCGCCAGGTGGAATCCGTACGGACAATGTCCGCTAGACGACGCCCGCCTTCTCGCGCACCGCGGCGGGAACCCCCCGGTCAGGGGAGAGCCGCCCCAGGGTGATCGTCCCCCAGACGAGCAGCGCGGCGGCGAGAAGGGCGGGAATCACGTTCAGCCAGCCGCTTGGCACCGCCTCGTCGAGCAGGAGCGCCCCCGCGAGGATGGAGACGATCGGGTCGACGATCTGAACGGCGGCGTAGGACATACCGAAGTAGCCCACCTCGTAGGTCTTCTGCAGCAGCACGACCGCGCAGACGAGCAGCACGGGGATGGCGACCGTGAACCAGTTGAGCAGCGTGCGCAGGTCACCGTCGAAACCGCCGCCCACCACCCGCACGAAGGTGGAGACGCTCGCCGTCACGGCCCCCGCGGCGACCGACAGTACGAGCGCGTGAGCCTGGCCGGTCATCCTCCGCCCCACCAGATGGGTCACGAGCACGACCAGCCCGACGCAGCCGAGGAAGCCCAGCGCCTCCGGGTTCGTCATGTGCGGTTTCACGGGGTGCACCGGGACCAGCAACAGCAGGCCGAGCAGTCCGACGGCCACCGCGGCCGAACCGACGAGCTCCGCCCTGTGCGGGCGCCTGCCGTGCAGCATCGCCGCCAGCGGTACCGCGAACACCAGCGTCAGCACGCTGATCGGCTGCACCGTGATGAGCGGCGCGAAGCTGAGGGCGACGGCGTGCAGAGACGCCCCGGTGAAACCGACGATGCCGCCGATCCACCATCGGGGCCGCCTCATCAGTTTCAGCGAGGCGCCCTCGGAGACCGCCTCGAACTGCTGGAGCGCGGCCCCCAAGGCGTAGCCCAGCGCGCCGACCAGGGCGATGGATATCCCGACCCAGGTCATCGCCACCCCACATAACGGACAAGGCATCCAGAAAGAAGCGATTCACGGGTCATCCTGCAAGCTTAGAGCGCCCGGCGAACGGGTAGGGATATTCGCCGGTTTGCACGAGACCCTGTTCACTCCGACGGGCCGGGCCAAGAACCCGGACGGTCACCTGGCCCGGGATTTGGACGGTCACCAGGCTGGGATCCGGACGGTCACCGGGTCCTGGAGTCCGGGTGGCCGGCGATTCCCCTTCTGGAGTCCGCGTGCCGGCGATCCCCCTGGGAGGGATGCCAACGCGGTCGCTGTGAGCACACCGGCCCGGAGGTTCGAGCGGCCGGTGTCAGCACACCGGCCCGAAGGTTCGAGTGGCCGGCGGTCACTGACCGCTCGGCGGACAGACGCAGAACAGGTGCCCCTCGGGGTCGGCGAGCACGACCCACTTTCCCTCGCCCGGCTGGAAGTCGGGGCGGGTGGCTCCGAGTTCCAGGTAGTCCCTGACGGCCTCCTCCAGATCGGGGACGCGGACGTCCAGGTGGAACTGCTTGTCGGGGCCGGGCCAGGTGGACGGCTTGCGGTCGAGGTTCTGCTGGAAGTAGATGCTCATCGTGCCGTCGCCGATGCCGGCGTAGGTGTCCTCCGCATACTGAACCTCGTAACCGAGGACGGTCGCGTAGAACTCGGCGAGCCGCCTGGGCTCGGCGCAGTCAATGGTCACGGCGATGAATTGCGCTTTGGCAGTCATGGAGCGATCGTCTCGCCCATACCTGTCAGCTGCTGTCACGTTTGCCGGGACATCTCCATCCGTGACGGTGACCGCCGTGGGGCACCTGATCCACAAGCGGTGACCGCTGCGAAGAGCGTCCGGCCCACAGGTGATGCCCGCCGTGACCGGCGCCCGGCCCATGAGCGGTCCCCGCCGCGAAGGACGCCTGTCCCACAGGTGGTGACCGTCGTGAAAGACAGCGGGCCCATAAGCAGTGGCCGCCGCATGGGTGGCTGGCTAGGGTTGCTCCGTGCTTCCGATCATTTCCCCGCCCCCCGCCCTCTAGCGGGCGGCCCTTCTCTCCTGACGACCGGACCCGAGCGGTCCGGTGGGTGCTTGCCGTCCGCATACGTGCGACCTGACGACGACCACCTCATCTGGAGAGATCTCCATGACGCATGTCTCCGTACGGCGGGGCCTGCTGTACGTGTCCATCGCGGCGACCGCCTGGGGCACCGGCGGCGCGGCCGGCGCACTGCTCCACCAGACGGGCGGGCTCGGCCCCGTCGCCGTCTCCTTCTGGCGGTTCGCCGCCGGAGCGGCCGTGCTCCTGTTGGCCAGGTTCCTGTTCGGCCTCGGAAGGCCCGGTACCACCGAAACGCCCACCACCATCCGGCGAAACCGTCCCACCGGATGGAACCGGACCCCCGGAAAAACTCAACGCACCGCACGACTCACCACCACCCCACGGACCCGTCCCGCCGAACCGCTCGTCACCGACCGGCGAGACCGTCCCACCGGATGGAACCCGGCCGCCGAAGAAACCCGACAGTCCCAACCACTCACCACCCCCCGGCCCGCCACATGGAACCCGGCCGCCGAAGAAACCCGACCCAACGGACCGTTCTCCGTCCTTCGGCGGGCCCGTCCCGCCCGGCGGGGCCCGATGCTCCGACGGATCCTGGTCACCGGCGTGGCGATGGCCGTCTACCAGACGGCCTACTTCGCGGCGATCGCCGAATCGGGCCTGGCCGTGGCGACCGTGGTGACGATAGGCGCCACCCCCGTCCTGGTGGCCTCGGGCGGGTTGTTGCTGCTGGGTGAGCGCCTGAGCGCCACCGGGTCGGGCGCGGTCGCGATCGCCCTGACCGGCCTGGCCATGCTCACGCTCGACGGCGGGTCGGCGACCTTCTCCGCGGCCGGTATCGGCTGGGCGCTGCTGTCGGCGGCCGGGTACGCGGGCGTGACCCTGCTCAACCGGGCCTCCCCCGACGAGCCGTACGCCACCGCGATGGGGGGCTTCGTCGTCGGCGGGCTCTGCCTGCTCCCCGTCGCGCTCGGCCAGGGGCTGCTGCCCTCGGGTGACCCGCTCGCCTCCTGGGCGGTCGTCGTCTACCTGGGTACGGTCCCGACGGCCCTCGCCTACGGGCTCTTCTTCACCGGTCTCGTCGCAGTACGCGCCACGACGGCCGCCGTGATCTCCCTCGTGGAGCCGGTGGGCGCGGCGATCCTGGGGATTCTGCTGCTCGGCGAGCGGCTCACCCCGGCGGCGGTGTGCGGGAGCGTCCTGCTGCTCGGCGCGGTCGCCCTGCTCGCCCTGAAGGAGAGAGGTGATCGTGCCGGTGTAGCCGCGTGAGGAGCCGCGAGGGTCTCGTACCAGCAATCCGTACGGGACCCTCGCGGCACC
The DNA here is from genome assembly GCF_040635605.1 of Streptosporangium sp. NPDC006930. NCBI lineage: Bacteria > Bacillati > Actinomycetota > Actinomycetes > Streptosporangiales > Streptosporangiaceae > Streptosporangium > Streptosporangium sp. NPDC006930. Next base: position 85,170 of record NZ_JBEYID010000012.1, read on the forward strand.
CCTGACCGCCCCGGGTCACCCCGAAGGCCGCCTTTTGTTGGGGTGTATTGGCTAAAATCGCGTCCGACTTATCATGCTAAAGCGCAACAAGTCGCCGGTGCCCCGAAAGTTTGGTGGACGCACCGCGATCCTGAACGGCCGATCTTTGCACCACAATGTGCGAAGAGACGGAACGCGAGCCCGGAACCGGGCGTTGGAGGGAACGTGGCCTCGATTACCCAGCTCTTCCGGCGTTTCCTGGAACGCCCCGGCACCATCGACCTCTCGAAGTTCGAGCGGGTCGTCGCCGAGGCCGGGACCCGCGAGGAGCGGATCCGCGCGCTCGACGAGCTGCCCGCGCCTTCGGTCGACGACCTCCCCGAGTTCTGCGCGATCGTGCGGGAGGCCGCGCGCCGCACGCTCGACCTGCGCCCCTACGACGTGCAGCTGGTCGGCATGCTGGCGATGCTGTCGGGAAACGTCGCGGAGATGGCGACCGGCGAGGGCAAGACCCTGTCCGGCGCGATGGCCGCCGCCGGATACGCCCTGCAGGGCAAGCGCGTCCACGTCATCTCGGTCAACGACTACCTGGCCCAGCGTGACGCCGAGTGGATGGGCCCGCTGTACGAGGCGCTCGGCGTCTCCAGCGGCTGGATCGGGCAGAACTCCACGCCCGCCGAGCGCCGGGCGGCCTACGCGGCGGATGTGACGTACGGCTCGGTGAGCGAGATCGGCTTCGACGTGCTGCGCGACCGGCTGAGCACCTCCGTGGACGACCTGATCGTGCCCCCGCCGGCCGTGGCGGTGATCGACGAGGCCGACTCCGTGCTCGTCGACGAGGCCCGGGTGCCGCTGGTGCTCGCCGGTGCCGCCGACCCCGGCGACGCGGTTCCGGAGATGGCCGTGCTGGTCAGGCAGCTGGTCAAGGGATACCACTACGAGCTCGACGACCAGGCGCGCAACGTCCACCTCACGAGCAAGGGCATCGACACCGTCGAGCAGGCGCTCGACCTCGACCTCTACGACACCCCGGCCACGCTGACCGAGGTGAACCTCGCCCTGCACGCGCACGCCCTGCTGACCAAGGACGTCGACTACATCGTCCGCGACGGCAAGGTGCATCTGATCAACCCCTCGCGGGGCCGGGTCGCGCTGCTGCAGCGCTGGCCCGACGGGCTGCAGGCGGCGGTGGAGGCCAAAGAGGCGCTCTCGCCGTCGGAGACCGGTGAGATCCTCGACTCGATCACCGTCCAGGCGCTGATCACCCGCTACCCGGAGAAGTGCGGCATGACCGGCACCGCGGTCGCGGTCGGCGACCAGCTGCGGGAGTTCTACGACCTCAAGGTGGCCGTGATCCCCTCCAACCGGCCGTGCGTGCGGACCGACGAGCCCGACCGGCTCTTCGAGTACCGGATGGAGAAGGACCTCGCGCTGGTCGAGGAGATCGTCGAGGTGCACGCCACCGGACGGCCGATCCTGATCGGCACCATGGACGTGGCCGAGTCCGAGCGCCTCGCGCTCACCCTGAGCGGGCGCGGGCTGGAGTGCGTGGTCCTCAACGCCAAGAACGACGCCGAGGAGGCGGCCATCATCTCCCGCGCCGGGGAGCGCGGCGCGCTCACCGTCTCCACCCAGATGGCCGGGCGCGGCACCGACATCCGCCTTGGCGAGGGCGTCGACGAGCTCGGCGGCCTGTACGTCATCGGCTCGGGCCGCCACACCAGCAGCCGACTGGACGACCAGCTCCGCGGGCGCGCGGGCCGCCAGGGCGACCCCGGCGGCTCGGTCTTCTACGTCAGCGGCGAGGACGAGCTGATCGCCCACTACGTCGCCGACGAGTACGCCAAGGGCGTGCCCGAGCACTCCCTGGTGGGCCACGCCCAGCGGGTCGCCGAGGGCGTCAACATGGAGATCCACCGCAACACCTGGCGCTACACCCGCCTGCTTGAGCGCCAGCGCGGCCAGCTGCTGGAGCGCCGCGACCGGGTCCTGCGCGAGCGGGTGGCCGGTGAGGCCCTCGCCGCCGCGGCGCCCGAGCGGTGGGCGGAGCTTCGGGAGAGCGTCGAGGAGGACGTGCTGCACGAGGCGGCCCGCCAGATCGTGCTCTTCCACCTCGACCGCGGCTGGGCCGACCACCTGGCCTATCTGGGAGAGCTGCGAGAGGGCATCCACCTGCGGGTCCTCGGGCGGCTCAACCCGATCGACGAGTTCCACAAGGACGCCATCCCCGCCTACCAGCGCCTGCTGGCCGAGGTCGAGTCACGCTCGGTCGAGACCTTCGAGGCCGCGACGGTGACCGCGGACGGCCTCGACCTCGAGGGCGCGGGCCTCAAGCGTCCCACCGCCACCTGGACCTACCTCGTCCAGGACAACCCCTTCGGCACCGAGTGGGACCGCATCCTCAACCGCCTCACCACCAAGGTCCGCCACCGCTGAGGCCTCTTCGGGGGCGGCCTTCACACCGGTGAGGGCCGCCCTTCAGGCGTCGAGCACCGTGGGCGGAACACCGGCCACCTCGTACAGGTATGTCACGACGATCTCGGCCTCCGGAGGGACATCGAGGATGAAGTGCTTGGCCGCTTCCACTTCTTCGTACAGTTCCACGAGGGTGTCACCGGAAACCCCTCCCTCGATGGGGGCGTCCACCGGGAGTGCGATCCAGTAATCGGTCTTACGCACGGCCTTCGTGGTGAGCCGCAGGGGTGCACCGATCACTCCAACCATCCCTTTCCGAACACGTCTTCCAAGTCATGCGCAAAAGCCGTGAGCAGGTCGAGGTCCATATGCCGCAGGGGCACCCGGGACCGGGCGACCACCAGCCAAAGTCACCTCTCAGCGGGATCGGTAGGCGTCCGATCGGTGCTGGATGGTGATCACTTGGACCACGATCGTGCCGTCGTCGATCAGATAGAGCACCCGGTAGTCGCCCCTGCGCGCCGACCACTGCGGGGCGAGGGGCTCGTCGAGAGGTTTGCCGACCCTGCGTGGGTTGTCCAGAAGCGGGCCGGTGATGAACTCCCAGACCGCTGGGACGATCTTCGCCGGTAGCCGCTCGGCGAGATCCTGCCTCGCGCGGCGGGTGAGGCTGAGTTCGTACCGCCCGCTCACAGACGACCGGTCCGGCGGAGTTCGGCCTCCACCTCCTCGGGGGAGGAGACGCGTCCCGCCTCCAGGTCGGCGAGCCCTTCGCGGATGGCCTCCACCGTCTCCGTCGAGGCGAGAATCTCGATCATCTCGCGCATCGTCTCGTAGTCGTCGGCGGCGAGCAGCACGGCGGCGGGCAGACCGTTACGGGTGATCTCGAATCGCTCATGGGTTCTGACTGCGGACTCGACGATGCCGGAGAGCCGGTTTCTCGCGTCCGCGAGCGGAAGAACAGTCATGTACATAATTCTAGCCATTCCGGGGTCGCGATGGTCGGCGATCCGGTTCCTCCAACGGTCCGGTTCCCCCGCGAGACTCGGTTCCTCCAGGAAAAATTAGCCTCGGCTTCAGGTCCTGGACATCATGATGTGCGTTACGCGCGCGGTAATGGTTTCACTGCACTCTCCCGGTTATCGTGACGTGCATGACCACCACCAGCGCGTCCCGGCCGGTAGGTGAGCTCCTGCGCCAGTGGCGGGAGCGCCGGCGTATGAGCCAGCTGGACCTCTCGATCCAGGCGGACATCTCCACCCGGCATCTGAGCTTCGTGGAGACCGGAAGGTCCAAACCGAGCAGGGACATGATCCTGCGCCTCGCGGAGGAGCTGGAACTCCCCCTTCGCGAGCGCAACCACCTGCTGCTCTCCGGTGGCTTCGCGCCGCTCTACTCGGAGACGCCGCTCAACTCACCGCACATGGCGTCCGTACGGGAGGCACTGGGGCAGGTGCTGAGCGGGCACGAACCGTACCCGGCGGTCGTCGTCGACCAGCACTGGAACCTCATCGACCGCAACGCCGCGACCGGGCTGCTGCTGCGCGGGGTCGCGCCGGAGCTCCTCGTCCCCCCGGTCAACGTGATGCGGCTGAGCCTGCATCCCAAGGGCATGGCTCAGCGGATCATCAACCTGGGCGAGTGGCGTGCCCACCTCCTGCACCGGCTCCGCCGCCAGATGAGCCTCACCGCCGACCCCGACCTCGCGGCGCTCTGGAAGGAGCTCGACGACTATCCCTGCGACCAGCCGGAGCCGGAGATAGACCGCCCCGGCCCCGGTGACATCGTGATCCCCCTGCGGCTGCGCCGCGGCTACCGGGAGCTCGCCTTCTTCAGCACCATGGCCACGTTCGGTACTCCGCTCGACATCACCGTCGCCGAACTCGCCATCGAGGCTTACTTCCCCGCCAACCCCGAGACCGCCGCCTACCTGCAGCACCAGCACCACCCCGACTGACCGGGGGCGGGGGTGTGGCGTGCGCCCCACGCCACACCCCCGCCGACCGATGTCATCCGGTCTCGGCCGGTCCGGGTCCTGGAAGGTCTTCGACGTGTCCTCAGCCGGGGATTCCGGCTGAGGACACGTCGGACTCGCCGACTTCGACCTTCCCCGCACGCGACGCCGCGATCCTGCCCAGGACGACGTCGATCACGAGGAACGCGAGCAGCGAGATGCCGAGCAGCGGGAGGAACACGCCCACCGCGATCGCCACGGCCGCCAGGGGCAGGGCGACGGCGAGGGGCAGCCGCCGCAGGCCGCCGCGTCCGTAGGGGGTGCCGAAACCGCGGGTCGGGCGGCGCAGCCACCACATGCGGTAGCCCCACACGATGACCGAGATCAGCGAGATCGCGAGCACGGCGAGGACGATCTGGTTGACCAGGCCGAACAGCACCCCCATGTGCACGTCGATGCCCCAGCGGGTCAGCTTGGCCCCGATGGGGAAGTCGGCGAAGCGCAGCTCGGCGCTCACCTGGCCGGTGGCGGCGTCGACCGCCACCTGGTCGTTGCGCTGCGGCCAGAGGCGGTCCGCCTCCTTGACGACGTACGGCTTGCCGGACTCGGCCGGCCAGACGACCTCCAGGGGTCCCGACAGGCCCTTGCCCGCCGCCGCCTGAACGACCTGGTCGGCGTCGGCGGCCGGCGCGGCGGCCGCCTCCTGCCCCGCGGCGTGTCCACCGTGGTCGCCGTGACCACCGGAGACGGGCAGCGACGGGGTGGACCAGCCGATCGAGGTCTGCAGCACGTCGATATTGGCTCCCGCGTACTTCGACCAGGTCAGACCGGTCGCCGAGAGGGCGAGCAGGCCGACCAGCGCCCACGTGCCGACCGAGCCGTGCCAGGAGAGGGTCTTGCGCAGGCCGCGGGCGCCGCGCTCGGGAGCGACGACGCGGCGCAGCCGCTGTCCGGCGCGGCGACGGCGGGTGAGCCACAGCACAAGGCCGCCGAGCCCGACCAGCCACAGCCAGCTGGCGGCCATCTCGCTGTATACGCGTCCCGGCTCGCCCAGGTGCAGGTGACGGTGGAGCTGGGAGATCCAGGTTCGCACGGGTAGCGCGCCCGAGCTGCCGTAGCTCTCCAGCGCCCCGCGGACCTCGCCGTTGTACGGGTCGACGAAGACCGCGAGACGGGTGCTCTCCGGAAGACCGGGCACGTCGAGCAGCACCTGGGTCGTCGCGTCCGGCTCGTCGTGGGTCCGTACGAGCGCGAGGGTTCCCTCGGGATGCGCCGCGGTGGCGGCGGTGACCTGCTGGGTGAGGGGCAGCCGCTGCTGCCCGGCCGGTACGGAGGTCGTCAGCTCCTTGGAGTGGACGATGTTCTCCAACTGGAAGGAGGCGGCGTACAGCAGGCCGGTCGTCGCCGCCACCAGCAGGAAGGGGGCGACGAGGATTCCGGCGTAGAAGTGCAGGCGGAGCAGGAGCGAGCGCAGCGTCGCCCAGGTGGAGGGCACCCCGGGGGCGGGGGCCGGGGACGGACCGGCCGGTTCGGCCGGGTCGGCCGCGGGCGGGATGTCGACATCGGATGTCATGGGGAGGCTCTCCGTTCGCAGGGAACGCGCGCACCGTCAGGTACGCGTCACCGCGGTGTGAGGTTCAGTTCGGCGTAGCGCGGGGCAGGCGGAATTCCGGCTCTCACCAGCGGGAGGGCATGGTGGGAGCCGGGCTCGCGGGCCCGTATGGCATGGGGGAGACAGGAACCTGCGGGTGCCGTCAGGCGCCGACGGGGCGGCGCTCGGGCTCACCGGCCGGGAAGGGCGCGACGGCGCGACGATCCACGGTCGGGGAAGGTGCGGCGCTCGGAGGCGCGGGCCCGGCAGGGCACGGCGGCGTCCGGGCGCGACGGCCCGATGTCAGACGGCGTGCGAGGGAGCGGGCGGCCCGCGGCGCGAGACGGCGGCGGCAAGCAGCCGGGCGACCGGTGAGACCCGGTCATCGGGCACGGCGGAGAGGGTGACGCGGCGGGCGACGGGCGCGTGCCACCGCAGCAGGGTGAGCAGCGAGGCGAAGAGCAGGAAGAGAAGCGTGGTCAGACCGCGCTCCCCCCGCTCCAGCCAGTGGGCCGACAGCAACGCCATCACGGCGTGCACCAGCACCATGAACAGGCCGGTGGACAGGCCACCGGCGCCGTGCTCATGCCCGGTCGACGGTGGCAGCGCGCCGGAGGTGAACCACAGGTGCATGCCGTACTGGGCGGCGAAGCTCGCCCCCAGCAACATGCCGAAACCACGCCGCCGCCGGGCGAGCACGAACGCGCCCACCGCGGTCGGCAGCACCGCCCAGACCAGCACACCCGGCCCCACCGGGCTGCCTCCGGCCAGCACGTGCATGACCAGCGACGCCGTCACGCACACGACCGCGAACACCGCGGCGCGAACAAGACGGAAGGCGTGCATGGGGCAATGGTGGCAGAGAATGGCGGATTCGCCACCCCCTTGTTCCATGATTAAAAGTGTGGATTAATACCTCCCGGACTGCGTGTCGCGATTGGGCGATCTGCGCTATTCAGGCGTCGAGCGGGTGCGGCCACCTCGGGCGCGCGGTCGGCCACCTCTACCTTCAGCTGCGCCGTCGAGCTCAGCAGGGTGCCCTCGGGCGCTCCCGCCACGCTCTCGTCCACCACGACGACGCGCTCACCCAGGTACAGGTAGGTGACGGGGTCGAAGATGTACTCGTGCCGCACCCCGCCGAGCCTGTTGACCATTGCCACCGCGACCCCCCTGCGTCCGGCGGCGTCCTCGGCCTCGTCGACGGTCTCGACGCCGGGGATCGTCCCCGCCGCCCGAAACAGCGCGGCTCGCTGGGCGGACGGCAGGTACGCCTGAGTGATCATCGAGCCGACGCTCCCCCACGCCCTGTAGTCGGCGAGGAGATCGCTTCCTAGTCCCCGGTAGAGGTGTTCGCGCATCCCCTCGGGATCGGTGGGCAACCGGCTCAGCGAGACGTAGTCGGTGCGCTGGTGGTCGGGACGGATGTCGTAACCGGTGAGCTTCGACGGCGCCCCGACGCCTCCCTTCCGCCGTTCGGCCTCGGCAGGCAGCGGCTCCCCGGGGAACGGTCTCGGCTCCAGGTGCTCGCTCGTCATGACCCCGCCGTCCAGGGGGGAACCCTCGACGGGCAGCCACACCTTGAACCGGCTGCGGTCGAGGTAGCGGACGTCCTTCCCGCCCTCCTTGAGCTTGACCGGGAACATGACCTGCAACTCGTAGGCGAGGAACTGCCCCGGCCTCGGGTGCAGCTCGTCCCGCAGGCTCGTCGCGTCGGCGGCCCGCTGGAGAACCGCCGACATCGCCACGGGCGACATCTGGACGGTCTTCTCCCGCTGGAGGAGCGACCCCGCCTGGAGGAACGAGCCGGCGCCGACGAACCCGAGTCCCACCACCACCGCGGCCCCGGCCCCCACCGCGAGACTCGTCCTGAGACTCAGTCCGAGGTTCCTGGTGAGGCTCGCCGGGCGGCGTACCCGGCGGGCGGGCGGTGCGGGCGGTGTCGTCCGTGTCGTCGGCGCCGTCGGCGCCGCGCCGAGGGCCGCGATCTCCGACAGCAGCCGCGACTCCTCGGCGCGCAACTCCGCCGGACCCGGCCGGGGCACCTCGGAGCGCAACCGGTTCACCTGGGTCATCTCATCCATGGACGGTCTCCTCGCTGACGGACGTGGGGTCGATCCCGCCGAGTTCCTCGCGCACCTTGCCTCTCGCCCGGTTGACCCGGGACCGGATCGTGCCCACCGGGACGCCCATCGCCCGGGCGGCCTCCGGGTAGGTGAGGCCGCCCCAGGTCACCAGCAACAGCGCGTCCCTGTGGCCCGCGGGCAGCCGCGCCAGGGCGGCCGCCAGCCTGCGCCGCACGGCGTCGGCGCTCAGCCGCTCGTCGCTGCGCTCGGTGAACGGAACGGTCACCGGATCGACGCCGGTCCGTTCGAGAACGCGCAGCCGCCGCACCTCGACACGCTTGTGCCGTCTGATCAGGTTGGTCGCGATGCCGTACAGCCACGGGCGCGCACCGGGCTGCGAGAGGTCGTAGCCCTCCCTCCCCCGGAACGCCGCCAGGAAGGTGTCCGCCACGACGTCCTCGGCCGCGTCGGCTCCCAGCCGCCGGATGACGTAGCGCTTGATGTCGGGCGCGTGCCGGTGGAAGACCGCGGCGAACACCTCCGGCTCCCGCAGGGACCGCCCGATGAGAGAGGCGTCGTCGACCTCCACCTCGTCGGCGGGAAAGGTGCCGCCCGCCCCCGTCCGGGTCCGGCTCGTTTCGCTCATATCCGGCCTCTCGGCTCTCGGTCAGGACACCCGTTGTTGCTCTCCCGCGTGCCTGCGGTTCCCGAAAGCGACCCGGCGATCCCGCCGAAAGTGAGGGCGACCGGTCCCCCGCCCTCGAAGCGCGAGGAGGGCGGACGCGCGTACCCGTCACACCGGAGTGAACTCCAGGTAGGAGACGGCGGGCATCCCCGCATCACGCCAGGGTGAACTCCAGGTAGGAGACAGCGGGCATCCCCGCATCACGCCAGGGTGAACTCCAGGTAGGAGACGGCGGGCATCGGCAGGGTGAACTCCAGCCGCAGGGTCCCGTCCTCCGCGCGGACGGTACGGGCGGGCTCCAGTTCGTCCAGGCCGTTCGCGGCGTGGAGCCGTTCCCACTGCCCGCCCGCCGGCCAGTCGGCACCCCCGCCGATCTCCGCCCATACCGCCCGGATGTTGGAGTGCCGCTCGTCGATCCGGTGGTGGCCGACCGTGTACTCCCCCTCGGTCAGGCCCTCGACCGTGAGGGTGACCTCGCGTGACAGGATCGCCGCGCCGCCGGCCCTGTCCTGGTCGAGGGTGCCGTTCCACACCAGCACCCCGACGGCGCCGGTGGCCGAGCGCGCCGCCCACACCTCGACTCCCGCGACGTCACCGGTGGCCGAGCAGGCGAGCTCGTCCTCGCCGAGGCGGTCGGCGAGGGTGAGCGCGAGGTAGCGGGGCTTGCGCAGGTTGCCGACCGTGAGCAGGCCGAACCCGCCGTGGAAGAGCGCCGGTGGGCGGCCCAGCTCCTCGAAGTGGTCCGAGGCCACCCAGTGGGAGAGCGCGTCCACCCGCCCGGCCGCCGACCTCATCCCGTGCAGCAGGAACGTCGCCCCGAACGGCCCGTCGCCGATGCCGTGGAAGTGCGTGGGGGTGGGGCCCCACTCCGTCCACCAGATCGGCGTGCCCTCGCGGCCGTGCCGTTCCAGGACGGGCCGCCAGTCGAGCGGGGCGTTGCCGTAGGTGTGGGTGGAGACGAAGTCGAGCGCCGCGCCCGAGGCGTCCACGTGGTCGATCAGCTCCTGGACCCAGCCGTTCGCCGCCGAGGACGGACCGCCGACGCGGATGTCGGGGTGGACGTCCTTGACCGCCGCCGCCGACACGTCGTACAGCCGGAAGAACTCCTGCGGCGTGCCGCTCCAGAAGACCTCCAGGTTCGCCTCGTTCCACACCTCGAAGGCCCAGTTGTCGACCACCTCGCGCAGGCCGTACCGTTCGACGAGGTGGCGGGTGAGGTCGCGGACCAGGTCGCCCCACCGGTCGTAGTCCCTGGGCGGCGAGATGATCGCCTCGTAGCCGAAGACCGTCTTCGACGGGTCGGAGGCGAGGTCTCGCGGCATGAACGACAGCTCCACGATCGGCCGCATGCCGAACGCGGTGATCGTGTCGTAGACCTCGTCCACCCGGGTGAAATCGTGCACGGGCCTGCCGTCCACCTCCCGGTAGACGCCGAGGTCGTCGCAGAGGATCGCGTGGGCGCGCACGGTCTCGACGCCGAGTTCCTCCCGCGTCGTCCACAGTGCCTCGGTCAGCTCGGGGCCGATCGGGCGGCCGCCCACGGTGTCGGCGGAGAGCATGTACGACAGGTGCTCGGAGCCGATCATGTACTTCCACGGCCTGGGCAGGGGCCGCGTGCTCGTCGAGGCGTCGACCCGCAGGACCGTCGCGCCCGGCTCGGCGAGCGGCGCGGCGAACACCGCCTCGGTGAAGGGGCCGGTCCGCTCCATCGTGGTGACGGCGGCAACTCTGTACCAGGCGGGCTCCCCGCGCGTGTCGACGTAGCGCGGATCCGGCACGGCCGGTACGTCGACGTCGCGCTGCTTGGTCGAGGTGTACGGCCCCGCCTCGGCGGGCGCGCGGTGGACGAGGTAGCCGATGGCCCCGGCCACCGGTTCCCAGGCCAGCGTGACCTGCCCGCCTCCGCTGTCGGCGCGCAGTCCCCGGGGGGCGGTGACCTCGATCCGTCCGGCCGCGGTCACCTCCCCCGACGCCCGGTAGATGCGGGCCTGCCAGTCTCGGCGTGCGGCGTCGGCCGTGCTCATGGATACGTCTCCCCGATGGTCGGTGTGGGTGGGGTGGGTGTGCGCGGTGGCGTACGGCTCACGCGCGAGAAGCAACGCACGTGAGCGGCACGATTCACCTGGGAGGCACGACGGTCACTTGGGAGGTACGACGGCCCATTCCTCCTGCCGCAGGACGGGCGCGAGCTTCGCCGTGACGTCGCGGGTCGCGAAGTGGCGGCGCAGGCTGTCGTCGGCGAGCGCGTTGCCGAGCGCGATCATGATCATTCCCTGGTCGAGGGCAAGGTACTGCTTGGCCACCTTGCCGCTGCGTACGGCGACCGCGTCGTAGAAGCCGCCCGGCCCGTAGGCGTCGAAGTTCGCCCTGAGCCTGGCGAGGTTGTCGAGGGCCGCGCCGGGCGTGTGGCGCAGCGCGAGGAACGACGCGTGCGGGGTGACCACGCCGTCGCCGTAGGACTCCGGCTCCGGCTGCCCCTCGCGGCATCCCTCGAACCCGTAGTCGACGGAGGTGCGCTCCTGGTCGGAAGTGTAGCCGGGGGTGTCCATGCCGATCGCGTCCACGCCGTACTCGCGGTAGCCCCCGGCGGGGTCGTTGGACGGGGAGAAGCCCCAGTAGCCGTACTTCGCCTCGTTCATGCCGTGCTCGATCTGGGCGGCGATGTAGACGGGCTGGTTGCGGCCCCAGCTCTTGGCGCCCCAGACGTCCTCCGGTACGAGCTGGGTCACCATCAGCTCCTCGAACATGCTGCCGCCCCAGGTGGGCACCAGGCGCATGCCCCGGTAGCCGTACGTGCCCTCGAAGACGTTGACGCCCATGTAGGTGCGCCAGGTGCCGACCGGCTTCTGCTCGGCCCACGACCAGTCGCAGGTGTCGGGGAAGGTTCGCCACATGCCGTAGTAGTGCTGGGGCGGGAGCTGGCCGAGGGCGATGCCGACGTAGCTCGCGATCCTCGCCTCGGTGAGCGCGCCGTAGTGGTGGCAGGTGGAGTGGACCGTGGTCCCCGAGTCGTTGTAGTCGCTCTCGACCGAGCAGCCGGTGGGCTTCTCCGGCCAGAACCCGCCGCGCAGCAGCCCGGTGCCCGCGTCCGGCCGGGCCTGCGGGTCGTAGTAGGACTCGAAGTCCATGCCACTCAGCAGCGCCCCCGCCTGCTTGGAGGCCTCGGGAACGGCACTGCGGATCATCATGAGGGCGGCCGCGAGCCAGCCGTTGTCGACACTGGACAGGAACGGCTGCACGACGGAGCCGTCCTCCGGCCAGGTGCGCACGACCTGCAGTGTGCGCGGGTCGTACCAGTTGTAGAACTGTCCGGTCGGGGCGTGGCGCTCCAGTTTCGCCGTCGAGGCGAGCGCTGTGGCGACGCGGCGCCGGGCCTCGTCCCTGGAGATGAGGCGGACCTCGCGGGCGGCCACCGTACTCCACAGGTAGGTGGCGATGTTGGTCGGCGAGGTCACCTTGGCGCGGGTGCCGGGGGCGAGCGAGCCGTCGATCTTGTCGGAGGGCAGCCCGGTCGCCGGGTCGGCCATCGCGACCATGGACTTCCAGGTGTCGGCGGCGTAGCGGCGCAGCACCTCCCGCTGCCGCCCCGCCGCCGAAGCCGTCGAAGGTGTCGACGTTGTCAAGGGGAGATCAGGGGATAGGAGGGGAGACGCGGAGGGGGCGGGGGAAGGGGCGGCCGAGGCGGGAGAGGGGGCTGCCGCGATCAGGGCGAGACAGGCCGCCAGGGCGGCCGCGTGACGACGACGCACGGGGGGCTCCTTACGTGGATTACTTGAGTCCGGTGGAGGCGATGCCCTGGGTGAAGAAGCGCTGCAGGAAGACGAAGAGGACGAGGACCGGCAGCACGACGACCACCGCCCCGGCGATGAGCAGCCCGTACTGGGTCCCCTGGTAGCCGTTGAAGATCGCCAGTGCGACGGGCAGCGTGTATTTGTCCTCGCTCTGGGCCACCACCGCGGGCCAGAGGAAGTTGTTCCACGAGCCGAGGAAGGTGATCAGGCCGAGCGTGGCGAGGGCGGGCCTGCAGAGCGGCATCACGATCCTGAAGAAGATCCGAAACTCCTTGGCGCCGTCGACCCGCGCGGCGTGGATCAGCTCGTCGGGGATGTCCGCGATGAACTGGCGCATCAGGAAGATGCCCAGCGGGGTGACGAGGCCGGGCAGGATGATCCCGAGGAAGGTGTTCACCAGGCCGAGCTTCGCGATGAGCACGAACTGCGGGATCATCACCACGATGGCGGGCAGCGCCATCTGCGTCAGGACCAGCGCGAACAGCACGTTCTTGCCGCGGAAGGCCATCTTGGCGAAGGCGTATCCGACCATCGAGCAGAACAGCAGGTTGCCCGCGACGGTGGCGAGGGCCACCACCGCGCTGTTGAAGAACACCTGCGTGATGTTCATCTTCTCCAGCAGCTCGCCGTAGTTGCCGAGCGTCCACTGCGTCGGCAGGAACTCCGGCGGATCCCGCCTGATCTCGCTCTCCGGCTTGAACGAGGTGAGCAGCGTCCAGACGAACGGGAGCACGACGAGCACGAGCCCGGCGCTGAGCAGCGCGTACGTGGAGAAGCGGCGTTTCACCAGGGCCCCGCGCCCCGGCCTCTCGGAAGCCTGGCCTCTCGCGGGGGCCTTACGACCCGAAGCGGTTGTCATCTGGACCTCCCGACCCGGAACTGCAGGACCGCCAGCGCCACGATCACGGTGAACAGCACGCTCGCCGCCGCGGCGGCGTAGCCGTAGTTGCCCGAGCCGAACTGGTTGTAGATCGCGAGCGAGGCCGAGGTGGTCGCCCCCGCCGGGCCTCCCCTCGTCATCACCAGCGGCTCCTCCATGAACTGGGCGAACCCGATCGAGCTGTAGACGGTGCAGAACAGCAGCGCCGGACGGAGCATCGGCAGCGTGATGGAGCGGAAACGCTCCCAGCGCCCGGCCCCGTCGACCTCCGCCGCCTCGTACAGCTCCCTGGGAATGCCCTGCAGTGCGGCCAGCAGGACGACCATGTCGAAGCCGAAGCTCCGCCAGGCGGTCATGACGATGATCACGGGAAGCGCCAGGTTCTCGTCGGCGAGCCAGCGGGGGCCGTCCACGCCCACCGCCGCGAGCACCTGGTTGACCAGTCCCGCGTCGGGTTCGAGCAGGAACCTCCAGGCCACCGCGACGCCGATGATGCTGGTGACGTAGGGCAGGTAGTAGCCGAGCCTGAAGAACGCGGCCGGTAGCCGGGCGATCCCCGAGTTCAGCGCCACGGCCGCGCCCAGACCCAGGGCGATGGTGAGCGGGAGCGCGGTCACCACGAAGATCAGCGTGTTCAGCGCCGCCTGGCGCATGAGCTCGTCGTCGAAGAGCCGCAGGTAGTTGTCGAGCCCGACGAGGTTCACCGCCAGGGGGTCGCGCACGTCGGTACTGCGCATGTCGGTGAAGCTCATGCCGAGTTCGACGAGGAGCGGCCCCGCCCAGAACACCGCGAACATCACGACGAAGGGCGTCACGAAGATCCAGGCCAGACCGGTGCGGCGGAATCCGCCCCGGGGTCTCCACTGCCTGGCGGGGGCCGGTGCGGTGGACTCGCGCGAGTCCACCCGCTCGCTGACCACCATGGTCAGACCCCGGTCCCGATGGTCTCGGCCTGCTCCTGGACACGCTTGGCCGTCTCCTCGGCGGTCTGCTTGCCCAGGGCCATCTTCTCGACCTCGGTCTCCATCACCTTGGCCACCTGCTCCCAGGTCGGGACGGCCGGTACGGCCTTCGCGTCCTTGAGCTGCTCGCCGAAGACGGTGACCCGCTCGTCGGCGGTGAGCGCGGGGTCCTGCCAGGCGGCCTCGACGCTGGGCAGCGCGTTGACCTTGGTGTACCAGGTGGCCTGGACCTTGGGGTCGACGAGCCAGCTCAGGAACTTCCAGGCCGCGTCGCGGTTCTTCGCGTCCTTGAAGACCACCATGTCGCTGCCGCCGACCAGGCTGGGACCTCCCGCGCTGCCCTTCGGGTAGGGCGCGACGGCGAACTTGTCCCCGAAGCCGTCGCCACCCTCCTTCTCCAGGCCCGCGATCATCCACGGCCCCGAGTAGAAGGCGCCGACCTTCCCCTTGACGAACGTCTGCGGGAAGGCGCCGGTCGGCTGGTCGGTGCTGGAGAGCCCGCTCTCGAAGAACGAGCCGTACTGCTTGAGCGCCTTGACCATCTCGGGCGTGTCCAGCGTCCACTTCCCGTCGGAGACGATCTCGCCGCCCGCCTGCCACACCAGCGGCAGCACCTCCTGCCAGGAGCCCTGCCGGAAGTTCTGCTCCACGCCGAGCGAGGCGCCGCCCTTCTCCTTGAGCGCCTTCACGAAGGCGGTGGTCTCCTCCCAGGTGACGGGCGGCTTCACCGACGCCCTCGAAGCGAGGTCCTTGCGGTAGTACAGCGCGCGGGTCTCGACGTACCAGGGCACGCCGTACGCGGTCCCCTCCACCTCGACCGTGCCCCACGCGCCGGGGAAGAACGCCGACTTGTCGATCAGGTCGGCCGGGGTGGGGTCGAGGGCGCCGGTCTTCGCCATCTCACCCATCCAGGTGCTGCCCAGCATGGTGATGTCGGGGGTGGCGTTCCCCGCGATGGCCGCGGTGATCTTGTCGTGGGCGACGTCCCAGCCGAGCGGGGTCACCTTGATCGTGATGCCGGGGTTCGCCGTCTCGAAGTCCTTGGCGAAGGCGCCCAGCGCCTCCCCCTCCGCCCCGATCGCCCAGACCGTGACCTCCCCGGTGGCCTTGCCGGTGTCGACCTCCCTCGCCTGTTCCGCGGCCCCCTCCCCGCTCCGGCCGCACCCGGCGAGTACCAGTCCCAGCGCGAGGATCCCGACGGCGTACTTCTTCACTTTTCCTCCAGGGGGTGAGGACCGCAGCTGGATCGGACGATCAGCTGGGTGGGGAGAATCTCGGACTTCGGGACGGTACGGGTGCCTCTGATGAGCTCGTCCAGCGCGCGGGCGGCACTGGCGCCGAGCAGGCGCATGGGCTGGCGCACCGTGGTGAGGGCGGGCCTGGCGTGGCGGGCGGCCATGATGTCGTCCCAGCCGGTGACCGCCACGTCGCCCGGCACGTCGAGGCCGAGTTCCTCGGCCGCCAGGATGACGCCGAGGGCCACCTGGTCGTCGGCGCAGATCACCGCCTGCGGCCGGCCCGCTCCACCGGCTCTTCCCGCTCCTCCTGCTTTCCCTGCCCTCCCCGCTTTTCCCGCTTTTCCCGCTTTTCCCGCGAGCAGGGTCCGCCCCGCCTCGTACCCGCCCTCCACGGTGAACTCGCAGGGCAACGGCTCGGGGGGCCGGATCCCGTGGTCGGACAGGACCCGTCTCACCCCGGTCCAGCGCTGGGTGACGTCGCCCCCGTCGTCGTCCCCGGCCATCGCGAAGGTGGAGTAACCGTGGCCGAGCAGGTGGGCGGTGAGCGCCTCGGCCGAGGCGGTGTTCTCGCTGCAGACCGCGTCGGCCCGCTCGACGGGGGCGCG
Organism: Streptosporangium sp. NPDC006930; assembly: GCF_040635605.1. Classification (NCBI taxonomy): domain Bacteria; kingdom Bacillati; phylum Actinomycetota; class Actinomycetes; order Streptosporangiales; family Streptosporangiaceae; genus Streptosporangium; species Streptosporangium sp. NPDC006930. Next base: position 101,333 of record NZ_JBEYID010000012.1, read on the forward strand.
TGCGAGCAGGACCAGCGGCGTCCTGCTCCTGACGATCTCGTCCACCACGGCGTCCTCTACGGTCCTGCCGAAGATCACCATGCCGTCCACCCTGCCGACCAGGTCCCTGACCAGGTCCTGTACGGCGGCCCGCCCGCGCGTGGACAGGATGAGCACGGAACGGCCGAGCTCGGAGGCCACCTCCTCGTAGCCGAGGAGGACCTCGGCGAAGTAGGGGCCCGACAGGTCGGGGAAGACGATCCCGTTGGCCGCGTGGCGGCCCTGGGCGAGGGAGACACCGAGGCGGCTCGGGGTGAAGCTGAGCTCCTCGACCGCCCTCAGCACCTTCTCGCGTGTCCCGGCCGAGACGGGTCCGGTGTTGCGCAGAGCCCGGGAGACGGTGGCGATGGAGACGCCCGCCCGCTGCGCGACCTCGTAGATGGTCGCACCCTGACCTTCGTCGCTGTTTGCCACCTGTCGTCCGATCTCCCTGCCTAGTGGAAGCGCTTACACTCAATGACGACTGAAGGTGGAAGCGCTTACAGTGGATGCTCGGAGTCAACCACCGAACGTAATCACCGGTAAAGGTCTGTTACATCACCGTTACCAAACAAGCACGGTGCCACATCGACCGTCGTGAGCACCGTGACACCGTCGTCGAACCGGCCGACGACCCCGCGACCTGTCCCGAGGGCGTGACAGCACGGGCTTTCGCCGCCGTGCGACATGGCCGACACTGAACGCATGTCGAGACGCGCACTGACCTGGTCGGGGGTGGCCGTGGCGCTGGGGGCGCTGGCCGCGCTGGGATGGTATTTCATCGCGGTCGGCCTGGATCGCGCCGACAAGCTCGCCAGCGTTCTTGGGGCCTTCGTCGGACTGCTGGGACTGGGTCTCGCGATCTACGGCACGGTCTCCTCACGCCCGGAAGCGGCCCAACCCGAACCGGGTGGCGTGCACAACGAGATCAGCGGCACCGTGCACGGCAGCGCGGTGCAGGCGAGGGATATCGAGGGCGGCATCACCTTCGGCGCCCCGAAGCCACACAAAGCGCAGGACACGGACTGACCGTCCTCCACAAAGACAGCGATCACACCTCACCTGCACCCGGGCCGGCCTGTGCTCATATCGGTCGGCCGTGAGCCCGCCGTGATCGATCACCCGGGCGCCGCCTATGAGGTCAACAGTCATGACCTCGATACTTTCGCCCCCTTCTCAGGAATATGAGAATCCCGGGAAGAAAGTACTGCGTGCACCGTTCATACCATTATGTTCCTGACGTCTCCGGAGTCCGCCGATCACCGGAATCGAGCATCGACAAACCGGATGTCGGAACATGCGGCCATAGCGTGAATCCGGAAGGGCTGTCGCGGCACACATCCGGTTGACACCCCCCGCCCGACCCCGACTCGGCGTCGAACCGTCGTAACCCTGCGCATCGAGAATCGGCGGAGTGGCACGAAGAACACTTTTCACTCAGCCCGCTTTACCCCCGTTTCGGCCGACCGTTTGCTCTTTCGGCTGTTTCCGCGTGTCGGTTTTCCCATTCCGTTGTCCCGGAGAAGCGTCCGACATATGCTCCGCACAGGTGAAACGCTCAGCCAAGCCGAGTGGAGGCGGGCATGGCTCGTTCCTGGGAAGCCGACCCTTCCGCGTTGTTCGAGCGGCGATTAGGAAAGTCCGCCAAAGAGTTGGATCGTTCGGACGGCCGTGACGAATGCCCAGACATCTGGCAACTCAGCAACGGTGACATCGCGGTGATCGGCAGGGACCTCACGGCCGCCTATGGCCCTCACCTGCCGGAAGGCGTGTCCCTCTCCCCGGATGAGCGCCTGGTCGTCATCCCGGGCATCATGCTCAGCGCGGCGAAGGCGGACATCCCCGATGCTTGATCCCGGCGCCCCCTTCCCCGTTCCCCCACAGGGCGAGAAACTCGTCAGGGAAGCCTACAGACGCGACTTCCGGCAACGGGACGCGCGGATTCGCAATCATGACTCCTGGAAGTTCGAGCGGCGGCAGCACTTCGAGGAGCAGGGCAGTCCAAGTCGTGACGCCTTTCGCCGAGGCGACTGGGACGAGGCGCTGCGGCTTCTCGACGAAAGGCGGGACGACCTGCTCGCGCTCACCCGGGAGGACGAACGTCGCGGCTCCTTCTTTCACCGGGTACGCGTGGTCGAGACGCCACTCACACCGTATATGCGATGGGAGCTGCACTCTCTGCGGATCCGCGCCGAATGCGGTGAGAGGATCCGTGTGATCGGCGTGGAAAGGGTACAGGCCCTGGAGAAGACCGATCCACTGCCGGAAGTGGTCATCCTAGGCGGGCAGACCCTCTACTACGTCCTCTACACCGCGACCGGTGTCCCGGACGGCGCGGTCCGCTACACCGATCCCGGCTTCATCGCAAGTTGGCAGAAATACATCGAAAACCTCTATGAGGCCGGTGAAGATGTGATTTCCTACTTCGACCGCGATTTGGTCCATCTTCACTCGCCCCAGCCGAAGACGGAGTAGACGTCAGAAAGACCGGAGAGGAAGAAGAGCACTCCGGCGGTTCGCGTTCCGAGCTGTCAGGGTCCTCTCGTGATGTCGTACAGGCCAGAGATGTCAGTGGCGGGGTTCACTTCCACGACCACGGCAAACACATGAGAACTGACCGTTCACCACCGCTCACGGCTTCAGCTTGAGCCTCTTCTTCGACGCCCCCGGGAACACGACGACCAGGTGCTCCTCCCCCACATCACCGACCCGCACGTAGACACGGAGCCGGTAGCGGCCCTTCCCCGCGATCGCCAGGTTCGGCATAGGGGCACCCGCGCCCACCTCTCCGCCCTCGCCCATCTCCGGCACGGTGAGCCGGCCGCTGCGGCTGACGACCGGCACCTCGGTAACCTGATCCCACCCGGCTGTCCGCCGCGGCGGCGCGGTACGGAAAGCCTTCACCGTGAGGCACAGATCGATGACGTCTTCGACGTGCCCGACGAGCACCGAGCTGCCGACCGCCCCGATGAGGGCTCCGTCGTCGTAGAGCTCGTCTGTCGCTTGCTCCGCCTCCTTCTCGCCCGCTTCGTCTTCGGGGTCGTGGACCAGATAGCCGTGATCGCCGTCGGCGAAAAGGAAGTACGTGGCCGAGGCCTGGACGACCCCCTTCGTCCGGGGCCACGGGTCGCGGCACTTCGCGTTCTCCTCGGCGATGTAGGCGGTGTTCGCCGCCTCCTTCTCCGCGGTCGACCGCAGCAGATCGGGATGGGTCGCGCCGACGATCTCCGGGCAGACGTAGACGAGGTCCCACGGGTCCGCGCCCCACGCGGGCCGTGCGCTCCCGGCCCGCGTCAGAATCGCCTCCTGCTCTTCGCGGTCCTTCGCGCGGCACAGCGCCCGCCCGTACGCGAGGACCCCCTGGTCCGACAGGCTGTCGGGAAACATGGGCGAGACTCCGCCCTCTGTGCTCCGCGCCCGGCACAGGAACTCGGCGTCGCGTTCCGCGGGTTTCAGGTCGCCGAAGTTGCGCCGGTCGTAGCAGTCCATCGACCAGCCGGTGTGGGTGAGGTGCGGGGTCTGCTCCGGGTGGATCATCGCGATGATCGGCAGTACGGCCACGGCCGTCACCGCGACGCGGATCACGCGCCACCGCGCGGGCGGAAGGTCCGCCGGATGGCCCTCGGTGGAGAGTTCACGGGCGGTCGCCGCGATCCACACGACGCTGACGAGACCGACCGCGTCCATCATGATCGGCACCACCGGACCGCCGTCGGCGATCCCCGCAAAAAGCATGTTGAACGGGATCACCAGCGCGTAGACGCCCACCGACAACCACCCGGCGACCTGCGTGCCGCGACTCCACCGGCCGTCGCGCCGCTGCCCGATGACCGTGATGACGGTCGCCGCCACTCCGCCCAGCAGCAGGCCCAGTTCGGCGATGCCGCCCGATCCGAACTCCGGAAGGTCGAGTTCGTCGAGCAGCTGGTTGGCCATCCCCGCCAGTTCGACCGCGAACATCGCTCCGGCCACCGCGCGCAGCACGCGGGACCGCCAGCGGATGACGAGCAGGTAGAGGACGTCGACCGCGGTCCACAGCACGAGCTGGAATGCCGTGTTGGCCGCACCGGGGATCAGCACGATCGGGTACCACAGCACGAGGGTGTACGCCACCGCCAGATACAGCAGTCGGCGCAGTGCCTTCTCTCGGCGGTCCAGCGGTCCCGGCGCGGGAGCACGCAGGATCAGCCACAGGAGCGCGGCCTTCACCAGGGCGGCCACGAGCAGCACCACGGTCGTCGGGGTGTCGAACCCGTCGCGCCCGTAGAACTCCCCATAGGCCGGCGGCGACCATTCGACGGCCACCCAGAGCCAGGCGTCGCCGAGCAGCAGGCCCGCGACCGCCGCCGCGAGAACCAGCCCTACTACCCCAATTCTAATAATCCGCCATAGATTATCCGAAAGCACGAGATGCGATCTTAGCTTGGTTTTCCTGCCGTATTTTCAGAGGCTTGAGGGGCATTATGGAAGCTCGAATACCGCTGGTTGTTCAGCGAGCCGGAGAATCCGAGCCGGCAGGCGCTCGTGCGCACACGCATGACGACACGCCATGACACCCGTCGCGACGGCACATCTCCCCGTCAAAGACCGGCGCCATCGATCTCACGGGGTCGGCGGACCAGGGAATGTCCGTTTTACCGACCCGTGGAATCTCCGCCGTTGACCCCGCAGCCTCGCGTGATGAGGATCGGGGGAGACTGATTACGGAGGTGTTACGCGATGGCCAAAGTGCTGATCGTCACCGGTGACGCGGCGGAGGACCTGGAGGTGATGTACCCCTACCAGCGGCTGCTCGAGGAGGGGTACGAGGTGGACATCGCCGCGCCGAGCGCCAAGAAGCTGCAGTTCGTGGTGCACGACTTCGTCGACGGCTTCGAAACCTACACCGAGAAGCCGGGCCACACCTGGCCCGCCGACCTCGCGTTCGCCGACGTCGACCCCGAGCGGTACGTGGCGCTCGTCGTTCCCGGCGGCCGGGCTCCCGAGTACATCCGCAACGACCGCGACTGCCTGGAGATCGTCAGGCACTTCGCCGGGGCCGGCAAGCCGATCGCGGCGCTGTGCCACGGGCCGATCCTGCTCGCGGCGGCGGGCGTGCTGAAGGGGAGGGAGAGCAGCGCCTACCCGGCCTGCGCACCGGACGTCGAGGTGGCGGGCGCGACCTGGATCGACAGCGAGGCCCACGTGGACGGCAACCTGGTGACCGGGCGGGCCTGGCCCGACCACCCGGCGTGGATGCGCGAGTTCGTGAAGGTCCTCCGTGCCGCAACCGGCTGAGAGCCAGGGACTCCTCTCCTCGGTCCAGCGCGCGCTGCACGTGCTGGAGGTGGTGGCGTCGGCCGGTGACGGCGTCACCGCCAAGGCCGTGGCTCGGCGCTGCGGCTTCAAGCTGTCCACGACGTACCACCTGCTGAACACGCTCATCCACGAGGGCTACCTCGTCCGGCTGCCCAACTCCCGGGGCTACGGCCTGGGTTACAAGCTCACGTCGCTGAACCAGCGTCTGCGTGACCAGCTCGGCAGCACGCCGCTGGTGTCGGAGGCGCTGCAGCACGCCCACCGGATCAGCGGCACCGCCGTCTACTACAGCGTGCTGCGGGACGCCCACCTCGTGGTCGCGGAGGTGGTCGACTCGCCGGAGACGCCGCGGGTGCAGCCGCTGGACGTGGGCTTTCACGAGGCGGCCCACGCGACGGCGTTCGGGAAGGTGCTGCTCGCGCACCTTCCGGAACGCAGGACCTATCTCGCCGAGTTCGGGCTGCGCCGCCTCACCGAGAGCACGATCACCCGGCTGGAGGAGTTCGAGGCGGAGCTGGGCCGGGTGAGGGCGACGGGGGTGGCCCAGGAGGTCGAGGAGTTCCGTCCCGACCTGGCCTGCGTCGCCGTTCCCGTCCTCGACGCCTCGGCGAACGTGGTCGGCGCCGTCGCCGCCTCCGCCCCGCTCGGCTACTTCCGCGCGCACCGCGACCTGATGATCGAGGGGGTACGCGAGAGCGCCCGGCTGCTCGGCCCGTGGAACGCCCCCGAGGATGCCGGGACCGCCTTCGACCAATAATCATTTGCACCCTGATATCCCGGGAAGTGCGAAGTTCTCGCGAGGGTGCGAATCCAATGCGTTCGAATGGGCGACTCTGGTGCTCTGGCAGGCCATAGGCCTGGCGGAAGATCACGTCGCCGATCCTGTGCCTCGCCGTCCGGAAGTCCTGATCGCGATCGGCCCCGGTGAACATGCATGGCCGAGGGCCCCGATCGCTTTTCGCGCGCCCCGCATCCGGTTCCGCGTCAGCCGTTTAGCTGTAACATGCCTTGTTACAGACAGGAGGGCCGATGGCCGCGAACAGCCGGCTGACGATCGCCGTACACGCGCTGACCTGGATCGCGCTCGCCCAGCGGCGCGGGCAGGAGTGGCTCACCTCTGAGCAGGTCGCCGCCAGCGTCAACACCAATGCGGTGATCATCCGACGCAGCCTCGGCGATCTGCGCCGGGCGGGCCTGGTGGAGGTCCGCCACGGGGCCGGGGCCGGCTGGAGCATGGCCCGCGCGCCCGAGGACATCACCCTGCTTCAGGTGTACGACGCCGTGGAGCGAGAGCCGCTCTTCGCCATGCACCGCACCGAACCCAACCTGGAATGTCCGATCGGCAGGGGCATCCGGCCCGTGCTGGACGTGGTCTACGACCGGGCCGACCAGAGCCTGCGCCGCGAACTCGGTCTCACCTCGATCGCCGACGTGCTGCGGGACTGCCTGTAGGCACGCCGACGCCTGCCTTCAGTAGTAACAATGTTTGTTCCATCAACACGGAAGGAGCCTCACCGGTGGAGGACAGTCGATACCCGATCGTCGAACTCAGGCAGTACACGCTGCACGAGGGTGAGCGCGACGTACTGGTCGACCTCTTCGAGCGGGAGTTCGTCGAGCCGCAGGAAGCGACGGGAATGACCGTCATCGGCCAGTTCCGCGACCTCGACGCTCCGAACCGATTCGTCTGGCTACGCGGATTCCCCGACATGGAGCGCCGCGCCGAGGCGTTGCGTTCCTTCTACGGTGGTCCGGTCTGGAAGGCGAACCGCGATCGGGCCAACGCGACGATGATCGACTCCGATGACGTGCTGCTGTTGCGCACCCGAGAGGACTTCCCGGCAGCGGCGCGGCCTGCACTCGGCGATGCCACTCCGACGTCGATCGTCGTCGCGACGCTCTACCACCGCGACCGGCCGTTCGACGACGCGTTCGCGGACTTCTTCGACCGCTCCGTACGACCGGTGCTGACCGAGACCGGAGCACGGCCGCTCACCTGCCTGCGGACCGAGTACGCCGAGAACACCTTCCCCGCCCTGCCGGTCCGCACCGGGGAGAACGTCTTCGTGTGGTTCTCCCGGTTCGCCGGCCCTGACGATCTCGCCGATCACCAGGAGCGGCTGGCCGGCTCACGCACATGGCGCGATCGGGTGCTCCCGGAACTGTCGGAAACCCTCACCGGCGCTCCGCGGCAGCTCCGGTTGGCGCCCACGGCCAGGTCATCGTTGCGCTGAGGCGTGGAGCACACGAAGACGGGCGGTCAGAGCATCAGCGCCAGCACCGCCCAGCGGTTTGGCCACGTCGTCTCGCACCCACGAGCCGAGCCACGCACCTGCCACCAGTACGAATTTCGCCATGGCGGCAACGTAGCGGAACAGACCGACAATCCCGGTCGCGACCGCGAGACCGTCGGCCCGCCGACGCGCCTGGTAGCGTTCGCGGACGGGGGTGTCCGGGACCGATCGGGTGGAGCAGCACGAACGATGAGCGCCGAGTCGACGCCGCGCGAGGCGATCGCCGAGCACATGGTCGCGATCCCGGCGGGAAACGTCTTCCTGCGGGACGAGGGCACGAAGGCGATCTGGAAGGTCGAGATCGGGGCCTTCGAGCTGGCCCCCCATCCGGTGACCCGCGAGCTGTACCGCGCCGTCCTGGGTGAGGCCCCCGCGAGCCCGGCGGGGCCGCGGACGCCGGTGACCGAGGTCTCCTGGATGGACGCCGTCCGGTTCTGCGACCTGCTCTCGCGGGCGGAAGGCCTCGCCCCCTGCTACTCGATTGGCGACGACCCCGACGGCCAGGACGTGGTCTTCGACCGGGAGGCCGACGGCTACCGCCTCCCGACCGAGGCCGAGTGGGAGTACGCGTGCCGGGCCGGGACCACCGGCGTCCGCTACGGGGAACTGGACGAGATCGCCTGGCACCGCGGCAACTCCGGCGGCGAGGTCCACGACGTCGCGACCAGGGCGCCGAACGCGTGGGGGCTGTACGACATGATCGGCAACGTGTGGGAGTGGTGCTGGGACGTCTACGACCCCGAGGTCTACGGCCCGTACCGGGTGTTCCGGGGCGGGGGTCTCTACGATCACCCCCGGGGGTGCCGGGCGTCGTGCCGCCGCAAGAGCCACCCGACCTTCCGCATCGACGACCTGGGATTCCGGCTCGCCCGATCGCGGTAAGGACAGGCCTTGCCCTCGATGAGGCCCAAAGCGGCCTTGGTCCGGGAAAAGTGGCAAGGTAGCGGGTTTGCGGCTCAACCCGAGATGGGCACTCTCACTCCTGCGGCCGGTGGTGCGGGACCGGGTGCTCCGGCGCTGACCGGCGTTCCCCCGGCACTTCAGCACGGGACGGATCGCACACGGAGAGTCAGGCGACCGTCACCGTCCGGGACGCGAACCGCACACGTCACCTCCACCGCGAGGGGCGCCGACGCGAAGAGGAGAGATCATGTCGAACCCGCCGCTTCCCGAGGAAGCAGTCGCCATGCTGAAGAAGCCGAATCCGGCCGTCATCACGACGCTTCAGCCCGACGGCCGGCCGGTGTCCACCGCCACCTGGTATCTCTGGGATGACGGCATGATGCCGGATCCGACCGGAGCAGCCCTTCCGGAGCCGCGAAGACGCTCCGTCCGGGAGGAGGGCACGATTTTCGGCCGGGCCTCGGCTCCCTCCATCCGCGCACACGCTGTGTAAGCATTGACAACTCACCGTTGCCGCCGGGAGGAGGACCATCCGTGTGTACCCGCCTCGCCCGCGCCGCCGTCCTGGCCGCACCGCCCTGTCCGCTCCCGACGCCCTGGCGGCTTCGGCCGGCCCCGTCCAACCGGGTGTCTACGAGATCGTCAATGCCAGGGGAGACTGCCTGCGCGGTGAGGGCGACTTCAACGCCAAGGCGCTGGTCGGCACGCGTGACACCCGGTGGGAGGTGGCTCGCGGCGCCGAGCACGACGGCTTCGTCATCACACGCGCGACGACGGCGAACTGCCTGGCCCACGCCCTGGAGCTGATCTATCCTCCGTGGGCCGCCACACTGCCCTGCGACCTGGCCCGCGCGTCCCTGTGGACCTTCACCGACGCCGGCGAGCGCCGGGTCACATCTCCATGGGCGGTTCCGCCCACCTCACCGACCGAGGCGGTGACAGGCGAACCGTCGTCCTGCTGCCCTCCGGCACGGAGGGCAGCAGTAGACCCTCAGGCGGGTGTGACGTTTCGAAGACGTCAGTGATGCCCGGCGACGGGCAGGACCTCGCTTCGAGGGCGGCGGCGAGGACATGCGCCGCCCAGCGCAACTTCGAGTCATCGTGTCAAACCCGGGCTGTTCGCCGCCGTCGTCACGGGAGGGCCGACACTCGCACCACCGCTCACACCCTGAGAAGACAGGATCGCCAAGTCAGCGCCGGGCAGTGACGACGATCTCTCCGAGCCGGGCGTTGGAGTCCAGGTAGCGGCGGGCTTCCACGATGTCGGCCAGATCGAAGGCGCGGCCGATCACAGGGGGGTTGAGGAGCCGGCGGTCAGGACCGTGTCGACGAACGCCACGGCGCGACGCGGCCGCTCGGGGTCCTCGGCGACCTCGAACAGGGTGTGGACACGACTGTTCAGCGTCCGGACGCGCCGGGCAGCGGGGTGCTGCGCGCCGCAGACGATCAGGGTGCCACTGGTAACGGCGGCGACGGACTCCACGCCGGCACCGACTACGACAGCAATCGAAGTCGCTGCTGATGCCCCACAGAGCGCCCTCAGGAAATTGGTCAGGCCAAAATCTTGACAGGGCAACGGGCCAATGGCACGCTCAACCGCACCAACATCCGCCAACTAGCGAATCCCCTCCCTGGTTATTGGAGATAGATCATGCGTCGTTGGACAATCGCGGCGACAGGCATTCTTTCCATGCTTCTCGCAGCCTGCACCTCAGCGGAGACGTCAACCGAAACTGGTAAGACCACCATCGGGATGGTTACCCAGGCATGGGACAATCCTGCGATCAAGGACATGGCGGATGCCGCCATCGCGCAGGCCGCCAAGCACCCCGATGTGGAACTGCTGGCTCAGGACAGCGCCAACATGCAGGACATGATCAGCAAGGTGCAGACCATGATCTCGCGGCGGGTCGACGCGCTCGGCATCGAACCGTGGGACAAGCAGCAGATCATGCCGATGCTCCAGCAGGCCAAGCAGGCGAACATCCCAGTCTTCATCCTTCAGTCACAGGTGCCCGGCACCGACGGCAACGGCTTGGTCGTGTCCTCGCTCATCGGGGATGAGACCGCGGGCGGGAAGGTGGCCGGCCGATGGCTCGGTGAGAAGCTCGGCGGGTCCGGCCGGGTTCTGGTGCTGGAGGGTGCACCGGCCGACACTCCCGGTATCGAGCGAGCCGACGGTTTTGAGCAGGGCCTGGCCGAGACAGCGCCCAACGCCAAGGTGGTCGCCCGCCAGCCTGCCGACTGGGCACGGGACAAGGCGCTGCGCGTGACGACGGACCTGCTCACCGCAAACTCCGACATCGACGCGATCTTCGCTGACAACGACGAGATGGCGTTCGGCGCGCTGTCCGCCCTGCGCGCCCGCAAGCTGGAGGACAAGGTCACCCTTATCGGCTACAACGGCACCTGCATCGGCCTGCAGGCGACCTACCAGGGCACGTTCGCGGCCGACGGGATCCTGTTCCTGGACCAGATCGGGGCCAAGTTCATCGACGCCTCCCTCGCCACCATCAAGGGGGAGAAGGTTCCCGCCAAGATCGAGCCGCCCATCACGCTGCTGTCGACCGAGCACCTCAAGGAGATCGAGCAGGGTGCGAAGAGCGTGACGGTGAACGGCTCGCCGTTCGAGGTGGACGACACACTGCGGGCCCGCGTCACCAAGGCCATCGAAGGAAAGTGCTGATGGCGGACGACATCCGGCGGACGGGGGACATCAGGTGAGCAGGCCACTCCTCCAAGCCGTCGAGGTCACCAAGACATACTCCGGTTTCAAGGCGTTGGACAGGGTGAACTTCAGCCTTGAGCCGGGTGAGATCCACGCCCTCGTGGGAGAGAACGGCGCGGGCAAGTCGACACTCATCAAAGTGCTGACCGGCGTGCACTCCCCGGACGGAGGCCGCCTGGAGGTCGGCGGCACGCAGACGGCGCTGCGCAACCCGCTGCACGCGGAGAAACTCGGCATCTACGCCATCCATCAGCACCTGCCGCTGGTGCAGGGGCTGACCATCCTGGACAACTTCCTGCTGGGAAACTCCCGGGCCTCGCAACGGACGACCCGATGGGGAATGCTCAGCAGGCGCGGTGCCAGGCCCATCGTGGAAGAGTCCCTGGCGATGATGGGGCTCGACTTCGACGTCACGACACAGGTCTCCGCGCTGTCGGTGCCCGAAGCCCAGCTCGTCCAGATCGCCCGCGCGCTGGCCACCGACGCCAGGGTGCTGATCCTCGACGAGCCGACGGCCTCGCTGACCGCCGCCGACCGCGACGCGCTGTTCGAGCGACTACGCGGCATGCAGAAGCGCGGCGTGGGGCTGGTCTACGTCAGTCACCGCCTGGACGAGATCACGACGCTCTGCGACCGGGCCACCGTGCTGCGCAACGGCGCGGTCGTGGAACGACTCGGCAAGGCGGAGCTGGACGTGGACTTCATGATCGCCGCGATGCTGGACCGGCCGGTCCAGGCGATGTACCCGCCGACGACGGAGCAGGCCGGCGACGCGGCTGTGCTCACGGTCTCGAATGCCGGTGTCGGCGATGCGCCTCCGCTCTCACTGGAGGTACGTGCCGGCGAGGTGCTCGGCCTCACCGGCCTGGTCGGCGCCGGGATGGTGGAGGCCGCGGAGGCCCTGGCCGGCGTGCGCCCGCTTACCGGCGGCCAGGTGACGCTCCAGGGCAGGCAAATCCACGTCTCCTCACCCGCGCAGGCGATGCGCGAGGGGATCGGCCTCGTACCCGAGGACCGAGCGGACGCGCTGGTGGCAGGTATGAGCATCGAGCGCAACCTCGCATTGACGATCGCGGCCTGCCCAACCGTACGGGGCTCGATCCGCGGCGCGGCCGCCATGCTGCGCAGGAAACAGGTCAGGCAGGCCGCGCTGGAGGCGATCGCCGACTTCAACATCCAGCCCTCGGATCCGGCGGCGCCGGTGGGGGGCCTCAGCGGAGGCAACCAGCAGAAGGTGGTCATCGCGAAGTCTGTGGCGACCCGCCCGAAGGTGCTCATCCTGATCGAGCCGACGGCGGGCGTGGACGTCGGCGCGCGTGCGGAGATCTACGCCATCCTGCGCGAGCTGGGCCGTACGGGGGTGGCCGTGATCCTGGTCAGCTCGGACGGCCAGGAGATCTGCGGCATGAGCGACCGGGTGCTGGTCTTCCGCCGCGGTGCCATCGTCGCCGAACTGCCTCGCGGGACGGACGAAAAGGAGATCATGCGTCATGCGACAACCTCCTCCTCGATGCATCCCGCAGCCTGACGCCATGACGGAAACGGTGAACACCGCCGACCGCCCCGAACCGGCGAAACCGGTCGCCGGCCCGGGGCGGGCACGGCCGGGTGCCGACGGCGCGTCGGCGCCCTCTCGCTTTTCACATCAGCGGCAGGCCTCCGGTACCGTGAAGACCGTGTCTGGCCCTCTTCACGATGTGAAAGAGCACGTCGTCAATCTGATTCTGAACGGCGAACTCTCTCCCGGAGACGCACTGCCGGCCGAGCGAGAGCTCGCGACGCGGCTGGGGGTCTCCCGGCCGCTGGTGCGCGAGGCACTGCGCAGCCTGGAGGCCGTCAACATCGTCGAGTCCAGGCGCGGTGCCGGCACCTACGTCACGGACCTGAGTCCGGAGTTTCTCCTGGCTCCGCTGAGCTACGCGTTCCGGCTGGTCCGCGGCTCGGAGATCGACCTCTTCGAGGTACGGCGCTTTCTCGAGCCGCAGGCGGCGGCGATGGCGGCGATGCACCTGCCGGGCGACGACCTCGGCGAGCTCGACCAGTTGCTGGACGAGTTGGACGCCTCGGACCAGCACACCTTCCCCGAGCTCGACATCGCGTTTCACGAGTGGATCGTGCGCCGCACGAACAACCGCCTGCTACTCAGCGTGGTGCGCGGCATTCGTGATCTGGAGTATCAGGTGCTCGCGGTGACCGCGAGCAGCACCGAGTCCCGGCTGCTGTCGGCCGCCGAGCACAAGGCGATCGCCGCGGCCATCCGGGCGCGTGACCCGGAGCGGGCGAGGGCGGCGATGCTACTGCACCTGGCTCGGGTGGAAGACCAGTTCCGCCCCGCTTAGACCCCGCCCCGCGGCTCTTACCGTACTGAGGAGAACTCGGACGGCGCCTCTCCGGGCGGCCCCGCGGCGTGCCGCGCGACCGGCCACGACAGGCGAAGATCCAGTGTCCAGGGGTCCTACGGGTCCGCCCTGATGCGAGATCCGCGGGGAGATCCCAGAGTCGGCCGAGACAAGCCGGGCCGCTTCCCGCGCGCCCGGCCGCTTGGGCACGCTCATACATACGCGTGTCCGCCCCCTACCCGGACATGCACACGCCGGGCCACAAACGTGCCCGTGGTACGCGTGTCCTGTCACGCCGCACGCGCGTACCGGGCCGGATCGTCCTCGTCCTGCTCTTCCCCGGCCGGTCAGACCTGCTGATCACGGGCCATGGCGACCGCCCGCCACACCATCGTGCCGAGCAGACGGACCTTGGCCCGATCCGTGACCCCCTCCCGCGCCGCGTCCCCGGACACGGCGCGCCTGAGCCTTTCCTCGTCGACGGCCGGACCCGCGTCCAGTACCGACTCGGTCTCCGTGGCACGGAAGGGCCGGTCCGCGGCGCCGAACGCAACAACGCGCGGCCGGTCACCTGGCGGTAGCAGGCAGGCGGCCCCCGCCTCGGCGAAGTCGCCGTGTCGCTGTGCGAACTCGCAGAAACCCCAGCGTGTACCTGTCGGGGGAATCTCCAGGGTGAGGCGTACTAGGATCTCGTCCTCCTCCAGCGAGGTGGACATGTAGCCCCAGAAGAAGTCGGCAGCGTCCACGGTGCGTGACGCGGTGGCCGAGCGGACCTCAAGGCGGGCGTCGGCAAGGAGCATGACGGCGGGCATCTCGGCCGACGGGTCGGCGTGGACCACGCTTCCGCCGACGGTGCCCCGGTTACGGATCTGGTCGTGTCCCACCCAGGTGGCCGCGTGGGCGAGCAGCGGCCAGCTGCGCCGTACCTGCTCCGACAAGGCGACGGTGGCGGTGGTCACCATGGCGCCCAAAGACAGGTGGGAGCCGCTCACCTGCACGGACGTCAGTTCCGCGACCCCGCCCAGGTCGATGAGCACCGGTGGTCTGACCAGCCGGAAGTTCATCATCGGGATCAGGCTCTGGCCTCCGGCGATCACCTTGCCGCCGTCCTCGGCGGCTTCGGCCAGCAAGGTCGCGGCCTCGTCCAGCCCGGTGGGGGCGTAGTACTCCATCGTCGCGGGCTTCATGACGTCCTCCAACAGCTGGACTGACCAGTTTTTGCAGACCAAGGATAGATTCCCTGGTAAAGACCCGCAAGCTTCCGAACACCGTCGACCGTTATCTGAAATTGGTCAGGCCAATGTCTTGACGGGTGCCACCGCTCTCTGCCAGGCTTCCGGGCATTCCACTTGCTTCGACCCTTGGAAGGGCAGGAGGGCACGTGAAAACCCAACAGGCGCAAAGCGGGCCATTGCGCACGCGGGCCCCGGCTCCCCCAGCCGGTCGCGCGGCCCGGATCCTGCGCGGAGCACGATCCTCGGTCGGCGGGACCACAGCGGCCCTGATCATCATTTGGATCGGTCTCACAGTGGCCGCCCCGAGCTTCGCCACCGTGTCGAATCTGCTGAACATCTTTCTTGCCGCCTCAACCCTGGCGATCATCGCGGGCGGGCTGACCTTGGCACTCATCGCCGGGGAGATCGACCTGTCGCTCGGCTCGGTGGAGGCACTGGCAGGCTCGCTGGCCGCCGTTCTCATCGTGACCGTGGGGCTGCCCTGGCCGATCGCCCTGGTGCTCGGTGTGCTCGCCGGCGCCGCGGTCGGCGGGGTGAACGCGTTCTTCACCAGCAAGCTGGGCGTGCCCTCGTTCGTCACCTCCCTGGCCATGCTCAGCGTGGCCGGCGGCTCGGCCTACCTGCTCACGCAGGGGACCTCGGTGTTCGGACTGGGCCCCCAGTTCGGCGCGATCGGCCAGGGCAGCCTGTTCGGCGTCCCGGTGCCGGTCCTGGTCGCCGCGGTGGTCCTGGCCGTGCTCGCCCTCGTACTGCACCGCACCTCGTTCGGCCTGAACATCTACGCCGTCGGCGGAAACCCGGAGGCGGCCCGGCTGTCGGGAGTGAACGTACGGCGCACCAGGGCGATCGTGCTCGTGATCAGTGGAAGCCTGGCCGGCGTCGCGGGCATCATCCTCGCCTCCCGGCTGGACGCCGGCTCCGGGACCGTCGGCGGCGCCGACCTCATGGCGGCGATCGCCGCGGTCGTGATCGGTGGCACGTCGCTCAACGGCGGGGTAGGCGGCATCGCCGGGACGCTCGTCGGGGCCGTCCTGATCGCCAGCATCCAGAACGGGCTGGTGCTGCTGAACGTCACCGCCTTCTGGCAGCAGGTCGCGATCGGTTCCCTGATCCTCGTCGCCGCGCTGCTCGACCGTCTTTCAAAGATCAGTACTAAGGGAGTGACCGCATGAGCGCCATTGGACAATCCGAGATCCAGCCTCTGGACCTCATCATCCGCAACGGCGTGGTCGTCAACGCGGAGTCGATGGAGCCGATGGACGTCGGAATCAGGGACGGCGTCATCGTGGCGCTCGGCGAGATCGACACCCCCGCCGTTGAAATCGTGGACGCCGCCGGATGCTTCGTGGTGCCCGGCGCGATCGACGTGCACACGCACTTCCACCACTGGGTGAGCTACGTCGGGTCGCACAACGCCGACGACTACGACACCGGCACCCAGGCCGCAGCCTCCGGCGGCATCACCACCATCATCAACTACGCCTTCCAGGAGGACGGCGAGCCGCTGCGGACCGCCGTCGACCGTGACCTGGAACTAGCCAAGACCCAGGCGAACATCGACTACGGCCTGCACGTCGTCGTGACCGGCGATGCCGAAACCGCGGTGAAGGAGTTCCCCGCCCTGGCGGCCGACGGATTCACCAGCGTCAAGGTCTTCGGCGCGGTCACCGGGTTCCAGCTGCCCGACTCGGGCATCCTGCGGGTGCTGGAGGCGGCGGCGGAGAACAACATCCTGGTCAACGTGCACGCCGAGGACGGCGCCCTCATCGAGCACCTCACCGAGTCCTTCCGCAGCCGCGGGCAGACCGGCGTGGAGTACCTGCCGCAGGCCCGGCCGGCGCAGGCCGAGGCGATCGCCACCCGGAAGATCGCCGAATACGCGGCCTTCCTCAAGGCTCCGGTGTACTTCGTGCACCTGTCGACCGCCGCCGCGCTGGACGCGGTCCGCGAGGTGCGCGGCCGCTTCGACAAGATCTTCGTGGAGACCCGGCCGGTCTACCTCTTCCTTGAGGAGAGCGTCTACGAGCTGCCCGAGTCCGAGGGCAACAAGTTCGTCTGCCTGCCGCCGATCCGCTCCACCGAGGACAGCGACGCGCTCTGGGAGGGCCTGCGCCTGGGTGACATCGACACCTACGCCACCGACCACGCCCCGTGGCGCAGCGAGCAGAAGCTGGCCGAGGCGCCGTTCTGGAAGATCCCGGCAGGCGTGTCCAACCTGCAGACCAGCGTGCCGATGCTGTTCTCCGAGGGCGTGCGCACCGGACGTCTGCACCCCTGCCGCTTCGTCGCGGTGACCTCCGCGAACCCGGCGAGGCTGTTCGGGATGTACCCCAAGAAGGGCGTCATCGCAGTCGGCTCGGACGCCGACATCGCCGTCATCGACCCGGCCGACGTGCGGGTACTCACCGCCGACCAGATGCACTCCAAGGCCGACTACGACCCGTACGAGGGTTACGAGTGCCACGGCTGGCCGCGCCACGTCTACTCGCGCGGCGAGCTGGTCGCCGAGCGGGGGCAGGCCATCAGCCGCCCTGGCCGCGGGCGGCTCATCCGGCGCGGCCCTAGCTCCTACGACACGGTCTGAGCAGGTGGTGAAGTGGCGAACGAACGCGTACTGACGGCGGCACAGGTCGCCGCCGGAGGAGTGGACGCCGCGACGGTGGACGCCCTGCATCTGGCGGAGGGCCCGCACGACCTGATCGTGCTCCCGGAGATCGCGAACGTCCCCTACTTCCCGGTCGCCCCCGACCTGGGCGAGTGGCTCGCGGACACCCTGGCCGACCAGGACACCGAGAGCGTGTTCGCCCCCTACCGCCGCCTCGCGCGGCGGACGGCCTGCTACGTCGTGGCCGGCCTGTGCCTGCCGGGGCCGGACCGCATCCGCAACGCCGCGGTCGTCTTCGACCGGGCCGGAGAGGTGCTCCCCGGCCGGGGCATGCTGTCGGGCGATGAGGTGCTCGTCTACGACAAGACCCACCTGTGCAACGTCCGTCACTACGGCTCGGTCTTCCTGGAGGACCAGTACTTCCAGCCAGGCCCCGAACTGGTGGTGTGGAACCTCGACTTCGCCCGGCTGGGCGTGCTGATCTGCTACGACCGGCACTTCCCCGAGGCATGGTCCACCCTGCGCGCAGGCGAGGTCGGCATCGTCGCGGTCCCCACCGCGTCACCGGCGGGAACGGCACCGACCTTCCTCGCCGAGATGCAGGCGATGGCGCTCCAGCAGTCGGTGTACGCCGTCGTGGCGAATCGCGTCGGCCCGGAGTCGCTACCAGGCGGGACGACGGTCGACTACCTGGGGCGGTCGGCCGTGCTCGGCCCCGATGGGACCGTGCTGAACTCGGCGGACCGCGGCCCCTTCGAGCAGGCCTCCGCGCCGTACGACGAGGCGCACCTCGACTCGGTACGTGCGGCGATGGGACTGGCCGCGAGCCGTCGCCCCGCCCTGTACCGGCTCTGAGCCTGCCCAAGTCATCTAGCCGATTCCGAACCTGAACCTAGGAGAGCCCCCATGAGACGAGTGGCCGATGTCGTCGCCGAGACCCTGCGGGCGCAGGAGATCGACACCTTCTTCATGCTGACCGGCGGTGACCCCGCGTTGTGGACCGCCCTGCAGCGCGAGGGCATCAGGATGATCCCCTGCCGGAGCGAGCAGGGCGCGGCTTACATGGCCGACGGCTATGCCCGGATGACCGGTCGCCCGACCTTCGTCTACGGCCAGCACGGCCCGGGTTCGGCCAACATCGCCTCGGCGATCGCGGACGCCTACTGGGCGATGAGCCCGGTCGTCTCCCTGACCAGCTCGGTGCCCGCGGCGACCCGTGACCGCCACGAGTACCAGCTGCTGGACCAGCTGGCGATGCACCGGCCGGTGACCCACTGGGCCGGTGAGGCGCTCCGCGGCGAGCACGTGCGGTCGATGCTGCTGCGCGCCATGCACGAGGCGACCAGCGCACCCGGCCCCGCGCACCTGGACATCCCACGCGACGTGCTGGCCGAGCCGCTGGAGAACAACGGCGCGCAGGACGCTCAGGCAGCCCGCCTGCGAGCCCCGCAGTACCGGGTGGCTCCCTCGCCGGAGGCGGTCCAGGCGATCGTGGCCCGGCTGTCCTCCGCGCGCCGGCTCGTGATCATGGCGGGCTCCGGCGCCCGGGTCTCGGGCGCCGACCCCGAGCTGCAGATGCTGGCCAACGCCCTGCAGGCACCGGTCGTCACCTCCATCGGAGGCAAGGCGTCCATCAGCGAGGCGCACCCACTCGCGGTGGGCGTGGTGGGCCGCTACGCGGCGGGCGTGGCCAACGACGTCGTCCACGAGGCCGACCTCGTGCTTGTACTCGGCAGCCGGCTGGGCAGCGTGACCAGCGACTCCTTCTCGATGTTCTCCTCGATGGACCTCATCAGGGTCGACACCCGCTCGGACTCGCTGGACCCGTCGGCGGCGCTCAACGTGATGGCGGACGTGAAACTCACCGCCCAGGCCCTGCTCGCCGCGCTCGACACCGCCCCCCAGGCCGGGGCGGGCGCGCGGGACACCACGTGGGTGGCCTCGGTGAGCGAGCGGGTTGCCGCCTGGCGCGACACCGCGCTCAAGGTGCCCTCGGCGGGCGGCGAATCCAGGCAGATGCACCCCCGCGAGGTGGTGTCCTCGCTGTCCGAGTCGCTCTCGCCCAGCGACGTCGTGGTCGCCGACACCGGCTACATGGCCGCCTGGGTGGGAGTTCTCTACCAGGCACGCGAGGCGGGAACCACCTTCCTGCGAGCCGCGGGCTCACTCGGCTGGGCGATTCCCGGAGCGCTCGGCGCCCAGCTGGCGGCGCCCGACCGCCGGGTGGTCTGCGTCACCGGTGACGGCGGGGCCGGCTACAACATCGCCGAGTTGGAGACCGCGGTACGGGTGGGTATCCCGGCCACGATCGTGGTGGTCAACAACGGCACCCTGGCCTTCGAGTACCACCTGCAGAAGTACGTCGAGAAGAACGTCATCCCGGAGATCAACGACTTCTCCGACCTCGACTACGGTGCGGCGGCTCGCTCGCTGGGCGCCGACGGCGTCCTGGTACGTTCCAAGAGGGAGCTGGACGACGCTCTGGCCGCGGCGCTGCGGAGCGATGCTCCCACGCTGATCGACGCCCGCGTCGACCGAGAGGCGATCGCCCCCGTCACCTCGTACGCGAACCAGGGCATCGACCCGTCCGCCATCTGATCTGAACCGAGGAGGCCGCCGGTGCCTTACGTCCGAACCACTGTCAACGGCCGACTGGTCGAGCGCGAGGTGGAAGCCCGTCTGCTGTTGTCCGACTTTCTCCGTCATGATCTGGACCTGACCGGTACACACGTCGGCTGCGAGCACGGTGTGTGCGGTGCCTGCACCGTGCTCGTCGACGACCGGCCGGTGCGGGCCTGCCTGATGCTCGCCGTACAGGTGAACGGCAAACCGGTGCGCACCGTGGAGTCCCTGGCCGAGCCGGGGCAGCCGCTCTCCTGTGTTCAGGCGGCCTTCAAGCGCAACCACGCCCTGCAGTGCGGGTTCTGCACTCCGGGAATCCTCATGTCACTCACCGCGGTGCTGGAAGAGGAGGGACCTCCCTCGAAGGAGCGGGCCGTCGACGCCCTTCGCGGACACCTCTGCCGGTGCACGGGTTACCGCAACATCATGAACGCGATCGACGAGATCTGCGCGGGACCGAAGGAGACCTGCGGCGATGTCGACTAACGTGGGACGGCGGATGCCCCGGCTGGAGGACGACCGGCTGTTGCGCGGAAACGGGATGTACCTCGACGACATCCACCTGCCGGGCTCGCTGCACGCGTATTTCGTCCGCAGCATGCACGCGAACGCGCGGATCACCCGTATCGACGTCGAAGAGGCCCGTCGGGCTCCGGGAGTGCGACTGGTCCTGACCGGTCACGACCTCGGCGACCTCAACGCCCCGCTGCCGCTGCTGGGCCCGCACCCCGACCTGCTGGCCCCGCGTACCCAGCGGCCGCTGGCGGTCAACCGGGTCCGCTACGTCGGCGAGGCCATCGTCATGATCGTTGCCGATGACCGCTACATCGCCGAGGACGTGGCGGACCTGATCCAGATCGACTACGAGCCGTTGCCGGAGGTCGTCGAGTTCGACGACGCCGGGCGCGACGACCAGTTCGTGCACGACGACATCCCCGGCAACGTGGCCGCCGTCGTGTCACAGGTCAGGGGTGACCCCGAGGGGGTGATCCGGTCCGCTCCGCACACCCTGGAGCTGACCCTGGACATCGAGCGCAGCTGCGGCAGCCCGCTGGAGGGCCGCGGCGTGCTCGCCGACTGGGATCCGCGCCGACAGAAGCTCACCGTGTTCGACTCGACCCAGTCGCCGGTCGCGATCCGCCAGGGACTCAGCCGGATCCTGGACGTGCCGCTGGACCAGCTGGAGGTCTCCGCGCCCGACGTCGGCGGCGGGTTCGGAACCAAGATCATGCTTTTCTATCCGGAGGAGGTGCTCGTCCCCTACGCCTCGCTCCGGCTGAGTCGGCCGGTGAAGTGGACCGAGGACCGCTGGGAGCACTTCATCAGTGCCAACCAGGAACGGGGACAGCGCCACCAGGCCGTCGTCGCCTTCGACGACAACGGGCGGATCCTCGCGGTGAGCACCGAGTTCGACCATGACACCGGCGCCTACATTCCGTACGGGATCGCGGTACCAGCCGTCACAGGAACACACCTGCCCGGACAGTACGACATCGAGCACTACCGCTACAGCGGTCGAGTGCTCTACACCAACAAGCCGCCGGTGAGCCCCTACAGGGGCGCCGGTCGACCGCAGGGTGTCTTCGTCATGGAGCGCCTGATCGCGGCGGTCGCCGGGCAACTCGGCGTGGAGCCGTGGCGGGTGCGCCGCGCCAATCTCATCCCTTCCGACGCCTTCCCCTACGACACCGGGCTTTACCTGCACGACGGCAGCCGGGCGATCTACGACAGCGGCAGCTACGTGGAAGGCTTCGACCGGATGCTCTCGCACGTCGACGTCGAGACGTTCCGGGAGCGGCAGCGCGTGGCCCGGACCGAGGGGCGTCACCTCGGCCTGGGCATGGCCACCTATGTCGAGGGCACCGGGGTCGGTCCGTACGAGGGCTGCGCCGCGACGCTGAACAGCAGCGGACGCATCGTCCTGGAGGTCTCGGTCCCGTCCCAGGGGCAGGGCCACGCCACCACCTTCGCCCAGATCGCCGCGGACGTGCTCGGCTGCTCGGCCGAGAACGTCCAGGTGGTCACCGCCGCGGGAGGCCCCAACGCGGTGGGTCACGGCACGTTCGGCAGCCGGGCCGCGGTGATGAGCGGCAACGCGGTCGCCGCCGCCGCCCGGACGCTGCGGACGAAGATCCTCACGGCCGCGTCGGTACTGCTCGAATGCTCCCCCGACGACCTGGAGACCAGGGGCGGGAACGTCTTCGTCCATGGGGACGAGAACTCCCGAGTGAGCCTCGCCGACATCGCGAGCGGTTCCAACCCCATCCGCTACCCCGGGACGGAGAGACCCGTTCCCTGGGTCTCCCGGGAGTCCGGCTCCGAGGCACCCGTCTCGCTGTCGGCCACCGAGTACTTTCGCAGCAGTCAGTGGGTGTTCGGCAGTGGGGCCCACGGCGTGATGGTGGAGGTCGATCCCGGAACGGGACGGGTCACCATCGACCGGTACGTCGTCGTTCACGACTGCGGACGGGTCATCAACCCGCTGATCGTGGACGGCCAGGTGATTGGCGGGCTGATCCAGGGCATCGGAGGCGCGCTGCTGGAGCGGCTGACCTTCTCCGACAACGGCCAGCCCACCACCACCAGCTTCCTCAACTTCCACCTGCCGAGCATCGACGACCTGCCACCGCTGGTCCTCGACCACCTGGAAACCCCCTCCCCGTGGAACCCGCTCGGCATCAAGGGCACCGGAGAGGCGGGCATCATCCCGGTCGTCGCGGCGATCGCCGAGGCCATCGAGGACGCGCTGTCCCCGTTCGAGTTCTCCGTCACCTCGATGCCTCTCTTCCCGGCGGAGATCCTCGCCGCTATCGATAAGGACTAGTCCATGAACCTAGAACACAGTTTCGACATTATGGCGGAGCCGGATGTGGCCTTCGCCTACCTGATGGACGTGAACCGGGTGGCGACCTGCGTACCGGGCGTGAGCCTGCAGGAAGCGCTGGACGAGAACACCTACCGGGGCACCCTGAAGGTCAAGGTCGGCCCCGTCACCGTGAAGTACGGCGGCATCGCCCGCATCCTGTCGGCGGATCCGGTCACCAGGGTCGCCACGATCGAGGCGGAGGGCGAGGAGAGCGGTACCGCCGGATCGGTCCGCGCCAACG
Organism: Streptosporangium sp. NPDC006930; assembly: GCF_040635605.1. NCBI lineage: Bacteria > Bacillati > Actinomycetota > Actinomycetes > Streptosporangiales > Streptosporangiaceae > Streptosporangium > Streptosporangium sp. NPDC006930. The sequence continues at coordinate 124,482 of NZ_JBEYID010000012.1, forward strand.
CCACGATGTCGGTGGTCCCCGCGGCAGGCGGATCGCGCGTCACCGTGAGCACCGATCTCGCCCTCACCGGCCGCGTCGCCACCATGGGCAAGGGCGTGATCGAGCAGGTCGGCAACCGGATGGTGGCCCAGACCTCCCAGCGGATCGAGCAGGCCATCCTGGAGTCGGTCGCGACCGCCGAGCCGGTGGCCGTGGCTCCTCCGGTGGCGGACCCCCCCGGCCCGCTCACCGCGGAGAGCACATCCGCCACCCGGCAGGCTCCCTCCCGACCTGCTCCGGCCCACGCCGCTCCGGCCCGCCCGGCTCCCGCCGAGGACGACTCGGCGCTGCGCGTGATGCCGCTACTGGGGTCCCTCATCGCCGACTGGATACGCCGGACCTTCGGAAAGATCTTCGGTACTCGCCGGGACCGCACGACCCGCAACACCCACGGAGAGCAGAGATGACGCACATGACCCACTGGATCGACGGCAAACCGTGGGCCGGTGCCGGTGAGCGCGGCGGCGAGGTGTTCGACCCCGCCACGGGCCAGGTGACGGGCCTCGTCCACCTCGCCTCCCCCGCCGAGGTGGACGAGGCCGTCAACTCGGCGGCGAACGCCTTCCAGGGGTGGCGCAACACGTCGCTGACCAGGCGTACGCAGGTGCTGTTCACCTTCCGGGAGTTGCTCAACGCCCGCAAGGAGGAACTGGCCGCCATCATCACCGCCGAGCACGGCAAGGTCCTCGCCGACGCCCTGGGCGAGGTGACCCGCGGACTGGAGGTGGTGGAGTTCGCCTGCGGCATCCCGCACCTGCTCAAGGGCGGTTTCTCAGAGAACGTCTCGACCAGGGTCGACTCGTACTCGATCCGCCAGCCGCTCGGCGTCGTGGCCGTGATCTCCCCATTCAACTTCCCCGCCATGGTGCCGATGTGGTTCCTGCCCGTCGCCATCGCCACCGGCAACACGGTCGTGCTCAAGCCCAGCGAGAAGAACCCCGGCGCGGCGAACTTCATGGCCGCCCTGTGGAGCGAGGCGGGACTGCCCGACGGCGTGCTCAACGTCGTGCACGGTGACAAGGTGGCGGTGGACCGGCTGCTGGAGCACCCCAAGGTCAAGGCCGTCTCGTTCGTGGGCTCGACACCGATCGCGAAGTACGTCTACGAGCGGGGGACCGGGGCCGGCAAGCGGGTTCAGGCGCTCGGCGGCGCGAAGAACCACATGGTGGTGCTTCCCGACGCCGACCTCGACCTGGTCGCCGACGCCGCGATCAACGCCGGCTTCGGTTCGGCGGGAGAGCGGTGTATGGCGATCTCCGCGCTGGTGGTCGTCGAGCCGGTGGCCGACGAACTGATCGCCAAGATCACCGAGCGGATGGCGCGACTGCGGATCGGCGACGGCCGGCGCGGTTGCGACATGGGGCCGCTGGTCACCCGGGCACACCGCGACCGGGTGGCGTCCTACCTCGACGCGGGCGTCGCGGCGGGAGCGGAACTCGTGGTGGACGGCCGCGAACAGGACATCGACGGCGACGAGCGGGGTTTCTGGCTCGGCCCGACGCTGTTCGACCGGGTCACCCCGGAGATGTCGCTCTACACCGACGAGATCTTCGGGCCGGTGCTCTCCGTGCTGCGGGTGCCGACGTACGAGGCGGCACTGCACCTGGTGAACGGCAACCCCTACGGGAACGGCACCGCGATCTTCACCAATGACGGCGGAGCGGCCCGGCGGTTCCAGAACGAGGTCGAGGTCGGCATGATCGGCATCAACGTCCCGATTCCCGTGCCGATGGCCTACTACTCCTTCGGCGGCTGGAAGCAGTCGTTGTTCGGCGACTCTCACGCGCACGGCACCGAGGGCGTGCACTTCTTCACCCGCGGCAAGGTCGTGACCTCCCGCTGGCTCGACCCGAGCCACGGCGGAATCAACCTCGGCTTCCCGACCCAGGACTGAATACCGGCGCTCACATCGCGCGGATCGACGACGGCGTCCCGCCCGAGGTGCATCCGAGCAGGCAGATCCCGATGGAGTCGCACATCAAGCTCCGGTCCGTCGGATACCCCGCGCCCTGGATGTACTTCCATGACGACTCCATCGGCACCACCGGCAAGATCTGGATCGGCTACCTGGGCGAGCACCTCCCCGACACCCGTACCGGCTGACCGAGGAGCTCATCCCGCCGGGACCGGTTCGGCGTCCGGCCCGAACCGCCGCCGGTAGGCCAGCGGACCGAGCCCGGTCTGCTGCCGCATCCGGGCTCGCAGGTTCGAGGCGGTGCCGAGCCCGCTGAGGCGGGCCACCACGTCGAACCGGAGCTCGCCGCGCTCGATCAACCGGCAGGCCAGCGCCACCCGTTCGGCCGTGAGCCAGGCCAGCGGGGTGGTGCCGAGCTGGGCGGCGAACCGCCGGTGCAGGGTGGCGGGGCTCACCGCCGCGTGTGCCGCCAGGTCCGCGACGGTGAGCGGGTGGTCCAGCCGCTCCTGTGCCCAGGCGAGCACCGAGCCGAGGGAGTCGTCGGGTACCGCGGGAACCGGGCGTTCGACGAACTGCCGCTGGCCGCCGTCCCGGTGCGCCGCGAACACCAGGCGCCGGCTCACCGTGTTGGCCACCTCCGCGCCGTGGTCGCGGCGGATCAGGTGCAGGCCGAGGTCCAGCGCCGCCGCGCTGCCCGCCGCGGTCAGCACGTCGCCGTCGTCGACGAACAGCACGTCGGGCTGGAGCCGTACCTCGGGGTGGCGGGCGGTGAACGCCTTCGCCCAGCGCCAGTGCGTGGTGGCCCGGCGACCGTCCAGGACTCCCGCCGCCGCCAGGGTGAAGGCGCCGGTGCAGAAGCTCACCAGCCGGGCGCCCCGCCCGGCTGCGCGGCGGACGGCGTCCAGCACCTCTGGGGCCGGGGGCACCAGTGGATCTGGCCGGTTGGGCACGATCACGGTGTCGGCCCCGTCGACCGCGTCGAGCCCGGCCACGTCCGACAGCGTGAACATCCCGGCGTGCATGCGGACGGCGGGCAGCGCGGCGCTGAGCGTGAAGTCGTACCACGGCACGTCGATCTCGGGACGGCGCAGCCCGAACAGCTCGGTCGCCACGCCCAGCTCGAACGGGTTCGAGCCGTTGTCGACGATCACGGTCACCCGGTGGGGCCGATACGCCGTTGCCTGCGAGGATCCATGCGGCATATGCGATTCCTAGCACTCACGCCATACGGGCGCCAACCGCCACGATGGCCCCATGAACGACGAACCAGTCCTCCTGCGGACCGCGCTGGCCGGCTTCGACCAGCTGTGGAGCCCGCGGATCGTCACCCGGGTGAACGACTACGACGTCCGGATCGCGAAGGTGTCCGGCGAGCACATCTGGCACGTCCACGAGAACACCGACGAGTTCTTCATGGTGCTCGACGGGGAGTTGTCCATCGCCCTGCGCGACGGCGATGTCGACGCTGATATCGCCGTCGACACCGGCACCGCCGCCGAGGCCGACATCAGCGATGCAGGCACGGGTCGAGGTGAACGGGTCGTCACGCTGCCGCAGGGGGCGGTGTTCGTCGTACCGCGCGGTGTCGAGCACCGGCCGTCGTCGGCCGAGGGCGCCTCGATCCTGATGTTCGAACCGACCGGTACCCCGTCGGTCGGCGACCGGCACGACCCGATCCCCGGTCACGTCGACGCCACCATCGGCCACCCTCTCGGCTGAGCCGACACGACCGGTCGCGGCCGGTCACGGTCAATTGCGACCGGTCGTCGTGGGTCGCGGCCGGTCCCATCTCCCCGCGACCGGCGCCGGGCTCCCAAAAGCAGTGTTCCTACCGGAGGGACCGCTACGGCGGTGTTAACGTTCGCGTTCACATCCGGGCAACAGCATGATCGCGAAGCTCGGCGGCATGAGAAGCAGAAAATCGTTCGTCATCGCGATCGCGCTCGCCGCTCTCATCGGTTCCGGGGCCACCGGCGCGAGCGCCGACCGTGGGTACGGCGGTCGGCCACCGGCGTGCGTGTCCCTGTCAGGACCTTCAGGACCGTCCGAGCCTCCGCCGTTGAAGCCGACCACCGTCACCATCATCGAGCAGGCGTACCACTGCGTCTTCGCCAACTACTACAGCGGCCCGGTCCTGGACCCCCGCGCGCTGCTGGTGCCCGCGTTCACCGCGCTCACCCAGGAGTTGCAGCGCCGCGGGCTCGACCGGCCGAACGCGACGATGCCGGCGCTCACCGGCAACAGGAACGCCGACTGGGCCGCGTTCCGCGCCGTCTACCAGAAGGTCGTCGACACGTTGCCCGCCGACCCCGAGGTGCGGCAGGCGGTCGCGGAGGCGACGATGCGGGGCATGGTGCAGAGCCTCGACGACAACCACGCGAACTGGGACCGTCCGACCCCTGGCGGAGCGTCGCTCGGCGCCCGCCTCTCCGGCCTTCGCCCTCCCGGGGTGATGGATCCGGCGGCCACCCCGCCGCTCTTCATCACCGACGTGCGCCCGGAAGGCCCGGCCGCAAAGGCGGGGATCCGGCCGGGCGACGAACTCGTCTCGGTCGAAGGGGTGCCGCTCTTCGTCAACGGGGTGCTCTCCCAGGGAGTCCTTGACGGGCTCATCAGGCTCCCGGTGGGGAAGGCGATCCGGCTCACCCTGCGCCGTCCCGCCACCGGCGGCACCGTCGACGTCTCGGTGACCTCCGTCCCCCCCTCCGGCTCCGAACCGAAGGTCGACTCCAAGCTGCTCTCCGGCTCCGTCGCCTACGTCGCACTGCCGGGCTTCTTTCCCGGCGCGGCGGACAAGGTCCTAGCGGCCATCGCCTCCCTGCGCGAGAAGGCGACCCTGCGCGGGGTTGTGCTCGACCTGCGCGGCAACGGCGGCGGCAGCCCTCAGGAGGTCTCCAGGCTGCTCGGTGCCTGGACGCACGGCAAGGTCACCAGCTACTGGTGCGACGTGCACGGCCGCTGCACCGCCAACCGGAGCGACGACACCGTGCCGCTGCTGGGCCTGCCCCTCGTCGCGCTCACCGACCGCAACTGCGCCTCGGCGTGCGACTCCTTCACGAGCACGGTCAAGGATCTCCGTCTCGGCACCCTGGTGGGCACCCGCACCGCCGGCGCGGTGTCCGGTCCCGGAGCCGCCTATCTGCTCGACGACGGCAGCGCCCTCATCCTGCCCAAGAAGCACGAGATCGGAGCGAATCGGGAGGTCGTCAACACCATCGGCGTCGCCCCCGACCACCAGGCCCCGATGACCTCGGCGGACCTGTCCGCCGGACGCGACCCGGGCGTCGCGAAGGCCCTCAACCTGCTGAAGTAGGCCATTCCCGCTCAAGGAGCCCGGCGACCGCCGGGCTCCTTCTTCTGTGTCGCGGGCGGTCCTGCCGCGTACGGGGAAGCTCGCGGTCGGCTGCTACGGGCGAGAAGAGTCGTGATCGAACGCTGTAACGGTCGGCCGTTGCGGGCGAGGAGACTCATGTCAGCCACTAAGGACGGGAAAGATCACGGTCAGTTCGAGGCCGCCGCCGGGGTTGGGCCGGGCGGTGACGGTGGCGTGGTGGGCGTGGGCGATCGAGGCCACGATGGACAAACCGAGACCGGCACCGTCGGCGCTCCCGGTCCGGGAGTGCAGCCTGCGGAACGGCTGGAACAGCTCGTCGACCCGTTCGGCCGGCACCTCGGAGCCGGTGTTGCGTACGGTCAGCACGCCGGTCACGGTGAGGCCGACGTGCACGGTCCCGCCGGGACGGTTGTGGCGGACCGCGTTCTGCAGCAGGTTGGTCAGGAGTCTGCCGAGCAGGATCGGGTCACCCACGACGACGACCGGCCGGGTCTGTGAGGTGATGACGATGCCGTCGATGCCGTCGGCGGTCGTCTCCTCGATCGCCTGGCGGACCAGCGCGTCGAGGGCCACCGGCTCCATGCCGTCCGGCCCGTGTTCCGCCTGGGCGAGCAGGAGCAACGAGTCGATCAGCCGCTCGGTCCGGCGGTTCGCGGTCAGCAGCTTCTCCCGTACCGGGACGAGTCGGTCCGGCAGCGGGTCGTCCAGCCCGATCTGGATCGCGGCCCGCTGGACGGAGAGCGGGGTCCGCAGTTCGTGGGCGGCGTTGGCGATGAATCGGCGCTGGCTGTCGACCGACCGTTCCAGCCGTTCCAGCATCGCGTCGAAGGTCTCGGCGAGGTCGGTGAGCTCGTCGCGGGGACCGGCGAGCCCGATCCGTTCGTGCAGGTTGGACAGGGAGAGACGGCGTGCGGTTGCGGTGATGTGCCGCAGCGGGCTCAGCACCCGTCCGGCCAGCCACCAGCCCGCGGCCACCGAGACGACGGTGAGCAGGGCGATCACGATCGCGCTCACCGTCCACTGGTAGCGCAGCACCGCGCCGGACAGGGTGTTCATGACGTCGACGACCTCGGGTTGTGGCGGGAGGTCGGGCAAGTCCGGCGCCCTCGGCGCGGGAACCCCCTGGGGGAATCGGCCAACGGGCGGAAATTTCTCCGTGACGGATCTGACCCGGCTCTCCAGCGCGTTGCTGAGCAGCAGGTTCACCACGGTGAGCAGGATCGTCGAGGTGGTCAGGAACAGGCCGGTGTACAGCAGGGTCAGGCGCATCCTTACCGTGCCGAAAAGCTTCCGGGCCGCGCGCCCGCTCACAGCGGACCTCCGGCACCGCACGTTCCCGGACCGCACGCCGGGCGCACCGTACCTCTCCGACCGTATGCCGGGCATGCCGCGCCTTTCCGGCCATATGCCGGGCATGCCGCGCCTTTCCGGCCGTACACCGGGCTCGCCGGGTGTCTCCGGGGCGTACGCCGGGTCACAGCAGGTACCCGGCGCCGGGCACGGTGTGGATGCACGGCGGGTCGCCGAGCTTGGCGCGCAACCGGCTGACGATGACGCGTACCACGGTGGTGAACGGGTCGGCGTGCTCGTCCCACGCCGACTCCAGCAGCGTTTCGGCGCTGACCACGGTCCCGTTCGCCCGCATCAGCACCTCGAGCACCGCGTACTCCTTCAACGACAGCCTCAGGAAGCGGCCGTCGCGGGAGACCTGCATCCGCTGCGGGTCCAGCACGATCCCGTGGCGTTCCAGCACCGGTGGCAGCGCTGCCTGGCTGCGCCGCCCCAGGGCACGTACCCGCGCCACCAACTCGGTGTAGTCGAAGGGTTTGGGCAGGTAGTCGTCGGCGCCCAATCCCAGGCCCGCGACCCGCTCGGGGATCGACGCGGCCGCGGTCAGCATCAGGATGCGGGTGCGCGCCCCGGCTCGCACCAGGTCCCGGCAGATCACGTCGCCGGATATCCCGGGCAGGTCCCGGTCCAGTACGAGCACGTCGTAGTCGTTGACGGTGAGCCGCTCCATCGCGGCCTCGCCGTCGTATGCGACGTCGACCGCCATCGCGTGCCGTCGCAGCCCCATGGCCACCAGGTCGGCCAGGTCCCGCTCGTCCTCCACCACCAGTATTCGCATGATCGAAGTCGTATCCGACGACCGGTATCAGCGGCGTTAACGCCCGTGCCACACCGTCGCCGCCGGGGTGATCGCGCGAAGGCACGCCTCGCCGCCGACCGTCGCCCCGCACCCCGCACCCGGCACCCGGCACCCGGCACCCGGCACCCGGCAGGCCCTACCTCTCGGTCCCGGCCATGGACTCGCCTCCGACGAATCCTCCTTTCTCTGGTCGATATCGCGAGGGCGTCATCGATCGTCGAGACCTTCGAGGATCGCGCGGACCTTACCGGCTTCCGCGTGCTGCGGGCCGTACTTCCGCTCCAGGTCGCCCAGCAGGTCGCCCAGCGTGCGCCTGGCCTGGGCCCGGTTACCCGAGCCGAGTTCCACCAGCCCGATCTGACGCCGGAGTTCGAGGATCCGCTCCTCGTCGGCGCCGAATCGCCTCTCGTCGGCGAGGAGTTCACGAAACTGCGTCAGGGCGAGGCTCATCTCCCCCACCGCCGCGTGGCAGTTCGCCTCCATCAGCCGGCATCGCAGCGCGAGGTTGTTGCCGGGTCCCTCCACCTGGGCGACGTCGATCGCCAGCCGACGGAACTCGGGCGCCGCCCGACGGTAGTCCCCGCCGAGGAAGAGCGCCTCGGCGAGCTCGATCCGCAGGTCCACCACCTCGGAGCTGGCCGAGCCGAACGAACCCTCGGCGGGGCGCATCACCTCCGCGAGCACATCCGCCGCCTGGGTGAAGCGGGACTCCACCTTGAGCTTCCTCGCGTCCCTGCGAGCGCGTTCAAGATCGTCCCCTCCGATCTGCGCCGATTCCGCGGCGAGCCTGATCCGCGGCGGCCGTACCGGATCGGCGGGCCGACGGTTCCGGTTCGCTCCCATGGGGGCGACGCGTCCGACGACCGCGGCGTACATGCGCACCGGGTGCGGCGCGTCCAGGTTCACATAGCCGGGAAAGGGCGGCAGTTCGCGGCAGAAGTCCAGCAACCGCTCGTAGACCACCCCCGCGTTGGCCGGCCGTTCCTCGGGCGACTTGGCGAGCAGCCACAGGACCAGCCGCTCCAGACCTTCGGGGATGCCCTGCCTTCTGGCGCGCAGCGGCCGGGGCGGGACGTCCGTGTGGTTGCGCATCGAGGCGAGCGCGGTGGGGGCGGCGAACTGGTTCTCGCCCGCGAGCATCTCGTCCAGGATCACGCCCAGGGAGTAGAGATCACTCTGCGGACCGGCGATTCCGGTCATCGCCTGCTCCGGTGCCATGTAGGCCGGTGTGCCGAGTACCTCTCCCGTTCTGGTGAGCCGGGTCGTCTCCGCACCGGCCAGCGCGGTGGCGATCCCGAAGTCGAGCACCTTCACCGTGCCGTCGGGGCAGAGCACCAGGTTGGCGGGCTTGAGGTCGCGGTGCACCAGGGAGTTGGAGTGGGCCACGGCCAGCACCGAGCAGACCTGCGCGGCGATCGCCACCGCCCAGGCGACGGGCACCTGTGTCTCGTCGAGAAGCGAGGAGACGGGGGCGCCGTTGACGAGTTGCATGACGAGGTAGAGGTCGTCCTCGTGCGATCCGCAGTCGTAGACCGTGGGGACCCCCGGGTGCTCAAGCCGGGCGGTGATCCGTGACTCGCGCACGAAGCGTCTTGCGAGTTCCTCGTCCTCGCGGCCGTCGGGCAGCTTGTCGATCCTGATGAACTTGATGGCGATCGGCCGGTCGAGGCGGTTGTCGTAGCCGAACCACACCTCGCCCATTCCTCCCGAGCGACGCGAGAGAGGGTCCAGCTCGTAGCGGGCTCCGATGATCGTCCGCTTGCTCACAACCGCCCGCCGTTTAGATCAGGGGCTTCCTGTTTGTTTTCGACCGGTCCGGCGGCGATTTCGGATGACAGATTAAGTCCTTGCCATCTATCCCTTAAGTCCGGAAACATGCCTTCCTGATCATTTACCACGCCCGCCGACACCTCTCGCGGAGTTCATGCCTCAGTCGTTCACTGAAACAAACTTAGCCCCGTTTTCGGCATGTCTCTCAATGCCTAAGCAGACATAAACGACATTGACGGATATATGGGGATATTTTTTATGTAGAACTCTCTACACCGCTGCCGCCAACCCGACCTCGCGACAGCCCGGCGTCCCGGTTACCTGCGAGCCGCCGGTTCAGCCAGAGCCCGAATCGGTCTCGGGCGCGGGCCGTTGTCCCGGACACGGCGCCCCGATACCGATGTGCACCTGTCGCAGCTCACCGTTCCCGACTCGAACATCTACCGGAAGACAGGCAGCACGCCGGACGGTGTAGCCACCCGCGAATGCCAACCATTCCTTGTCCGAGTCGCAACGATCGACAATCACCTGGTCGCCCAGCGGCTCCGGCCTGCCCCATTTCATCCAGAACCGGCCCCGAAGATTCTCCGGAACGATCAACTCGACGAGCTCGCCTCGCCGTACGAGCAGCCCTTGTTTCGCGAACAACCCCGTCTTCCCGTCAGGCAGCTTCACCTCGCCGACCTGCAAGGCATTTGAACGATCACGGCTCGTCGGCAGTGCCACCGCACCACCGATGATCTCAAACCCGGCAGGGGGAACCTGCTCTCCGCCGACCGTTGCCTCACACTCGACGGTTACCGAGGTGGCGGGCGAGGACGAGGCCGGCATGCCGGTTTCCTGCCTTGCCGGAGAGGCGTCGGGAGTGCAGGCGACCGCGCCCAACGCCAGAATGAAGACGATCTTTCTGATGCGCACCCCCGTAGGGCCTCGGCGTGGGTCAGGTGGTCGGAACGACGGTCTTGGTGAGCTGCTCCGAGATCCGCCAGACGCGCTCGGCGTCGTCCGTGCTACGCAGCGGAGAATACATTCGCTGCTCGGCCGGTGGGCCGCCCAGGTCGCCGAGGCCCTTGGGTCCGTAGAGGACGCCGGGCTTGGCGTCGGGGTCGGTCGCGGCCATGAGCGCGGGCAGCATCGCGGTCTCGACGGTGCCGACGAGGATGCCGCGAGCCGAGAGCGCGCGGATCAGGCGGACGCCGCCGGTGTCCTTGTCGCGGCTGAGCTCGGGGCGGGCGGCGAGGAGGCTGGTGGGGGCCACTCCGGGATGGGAGAGGTTGCTGGTGACGCCCCATCCATGGGTCTTGCTGCGGCGGTCCAGTTCGAGACCGAAGAGCCCGAATGCGATCTTGGACTGCCGGTAGGCGCGCATGGCGTTGTAGTCGCGTTCCCAGTTCAGGTCGTCCCAGTTGATGGCGCCGCGTCTCGCGGCGATGCTGACCTGCGATGTGACACGAGCGCGGCCGGCGCGCAGCAGCGGGAGGAGGTGGCCGACAAGGGCGAAGTGGCCGAGGTGGTTGGTGCCGAATTGGAGTTCGAAGCCGTCCGCTGTGGTCTGCCGGCTCGGCGGGGTCATCACGCCCGCGTTGTTGATCAGAATGTGGATGGGCCGCCCCTCCTCGCGGAGAGTCTCTCCGAGGGCCTGGACCGACGTGAGCGACGACAGGTCGAGACCGCGCAGCGAGACCTTCGCGTTCGGGAGACTCCGGCGGATCGCGGCGATCGCGTTCTCGCCCTTACGAAGGTTGCGGACGGGCATGACGACGTCCGCGCCGGCCGCGGCGAGTCGCGCGGCCATTCCCAACCCCATTCCGTCGCTGGCACCGGTGACGAGCGCACGCTTTCCTGACAGGTCCGGAATGGTGATGTCGATTGCCTGACGCGACATTGCTCTGCTCCTTGTGTTGTCGTCTCGGATCCACGGTCTCGGAGGCGGCGTGGATGTTCCAGGGACCGCCGATCCGTGGATGCGGCCTCGCCCACCTCGGAAACCTCCGAGACCTCCGAGAGGGGGATCGACGGTCCGTGGTTGCCGTCGCGCGAGGACGATAGAAACGGAGCAGCACCGCGAGCGGAGGGAATGCCATGATCGATCGCGCCGGGCTGGCGGAGTTCCTCCGAAGCCGTCGAGAAGTGCTGCAACCCGAAGACGTCGGCCTCCCGCGCGGTCCCCGTCGCCGGACGAACGGGCTACGGCGCGAGGAGGTCGCGACGCTGTGCCACATGTCGACCGACTACTACTCCCGCCTTGAGCAAGAACGCGGACCGCGGCCGTCGAGCCAGATGCTCGCCTCGATCGCCCAGGGCCTGCACCTCTCGCTCGACGAGCGAGACCATCTGTTCCGTCTCGCGGGGCAGAACCCACCCGCCCGCGGCGGGGTCGGCGAGCACATCAGCCCCGGCCTGCTGCGCATTTTCGACCGTCTGGACGACACTCCCGCGGAGATCGTCACCGAGCTCGGCGAGACCCTGCGACAGACCTCGATGGGCGTCGCGCTCACCGGGGACACGACCCGCTACACCGGGCCCGCCCGCAGCCTGGGATACCGATGGTTCACCGATCCGGCCGTCCGGGAACTCTACGCGCCGGAAGAACATCCGTTCCTCACCCGGATGTTCGCCTCAGGACTGCGCGAGATCGCCACCCTGCGCGGCCCCGGATCCCGAGCCGCGCATCTCGCCGACCTGCTCCTCGCCCACAGCGACGAGTTCCGGCGCGTGTGGGACGCCCACGAGATCGGGATACGCCCCCACGAGGTCAAGCACTTCGTCCACCCCGAGGTCGGGGCCCTGGAGCTGACCTGCCAGCGACTGATCGACCCCGACCAGGCCCACTCGCTGCTCGTCTACACCGCCGTTCCCGGCAGCGAGAGCCACGACAAGCTGAACCTGCTCTCCGTCATCGGCACCCAGACCCTCCACTGAAAAGGGGTGCTCGCCCGGCCGCCACACCTCGACCTCCAAAGGACCCGTGAAGCCCACATTTTCCTCCGGTGACCATCCCACGCACCCAACTTCACCCTCTTCCGGGTCAACTTCAGCACTTTTCCATTCTTCTGTCAGCTTATGTAGCTGACTATCCAGAATCTGCTGGGCACCTTGGTTCGCGAATCCGTATCTCCATTTGGTCGTAGCGTGACGTCGCGAAAGCAGAGAGTTAGAGCATAAGGAAATCATCACCTGTTGTAACGCTCCGAAAAGTGGGGCGTCCTTGGCCGATCGACTTTTCATCACAACGGCGATATATGTGGCATTGTGGATATCATGCGGCACACCTTTTCCTGGCGCTCTGGGCTCGCACTGCTCTTGCAGCGACTAGGTCGACAGGCATCCACGGCCCCCCAGTCAGGCATCACACAGGTGGCGGGATCACTGCCCACGACAGGGCCGATCTCGCCACAATGGGAAGCCACCCAGCTCAAGGCAGCCGAATACACCTCCTTGCGCTCAGAGATCGTCGGCCTCACATCGCTGCAATTTCAGACCACCGCTGTGGCGACGGTGTCCTTCGGCGCGGTGTTGTCGGCGGGCTTTCAAGTCCGCAATGCAGCCATCATCCTGATCTACCCACTGCTGTCGCTTGCCCTGGGGATCATCTGGCTCTTCAAAGCCCACCTGATCACCCGCATCGCGGCCTATCTCCGGACCGGAATCGAAGATCGCGTCGGCCGGGAGAATATGGGCTGGGAGCACTACGTCCAAGACCACCCTCTACCGCGCGGGCGGTTCGCCTACTGGGGTTTGCGTGCGATCTTCCCGGTAACTTCGATGATCGCGATCGGAGCAAGTTTCGCCCTGGCGCCCCAGGGAGTAGCCATGACCATCCTTTATATCCTGTCCTTTACAGTCACCATCGGCACCATTGCAGTGTTCATCCTGTGGCGAGAGCCATCCCCAGAACTTGGGCAAAAAAGCTCGCCCAACGGATCCCCGCCATCCGCATGACGGACAATGTGGACCTCTGCGATCTCCCCCGATGAATACGACCCCGACAACGAGGATTTCGGCTTCCGCGCGGCTTGGTATGAAGATCTGCTCGGTGTCGAGGAGAGCATCGGCGCCGTCCTGACGCTGATCGGCCAAATCAACTGATTCAGTAGGCGGTGAACCCGTCCGTCGCGGTGCGGCAGAAATCACGGAAGCGAGTCAGCCACGCGACCGTCGCGGAATAGTTGCGTCCGAGGTCGTCGCGGTGGAACTCGTAGGTGTCGGGTTCCGTGATGATCGATCCGTCCAGGAGGACGCGGCCTTCGGCGGGAGCGGCCGCCAGGTAGAGGTCCAAGAACGTGGCGATCCGCTGGGCCTGCTCGCCGGTCAGTTCCACGGCGATGTTGTAACCCAGCATTTCGGTCGTGTCGGCGTCGAGGAGGCCGGATCTCTCCAGTAGTTCCAGAGTCGGTCGCCAGTTCCACGCGTTGACGTCAAGCGACTCGCCACCCGGAGTTTCGAGCGTCCAGGACATCGGCCCATCCTATCCAGACGTCGGGTGGACGTACGAGACGGCGAGACGGAGGCCAGAGCTACCCGTTTTCGGGCCGCACGTGCCCGGAGGTAGCCGGGATCTCCCCGGTACGAGGGTCGACCACGAGACCGTTCACCGGTGCGGGCCGGAGTCCGAGCATCAGCGGGAGACCAGGCAGAAACCGCACCGGGGACCGGAGGTGGTGCCGATGCTCCAAGGCGAATCGGGGTGGTCCGCCCTGCCGGTCCGCTCAGAACTCGCCGATCCGCCGCGTTCTGCGCGTTCTGACGGTGGTCGAGAACCAGGTGACGGACTCCGGTGTCCGACTCCAGAGCCATCCACCTGAGCGCCCTGGCCCTGTCGAAGAAAACCGGCTGGGGCGGGCTCGAAGACGGAGATTTCAACGAGATGGACGAATCACCGATCAGGACGGTGACGAAGGTCCGTCTCGACACTCCTTCAAGGCCGCCGTTCCGAGCGCGTGCCCGGCAGCCGCCTCGGTGAACGCCCGGGTCGCCGCCGTCTCCGCCGCCTTCACCCAGGCCAGGCCGAGGATCGAGGGAGGCAACCCCATGACGGGGACGAAGCTGACGTCCGGGCGCCTGTGGTGAGCCGCCGTGGGGGTGCAGAACAACATGCCGCCCCGGTTGAGCGCCACCTGGGTGAGCCCTTCCTGGCTGGTGGACACCGTACCGGCCAGGGGAATGGGGCGGCCGGAGGGCGTCGCGGGCGGCGCCACCCGCTCGCGCCACGTGCGTGGAGCCGGGCCGTCCAGGCCGATCAGGGATACGCCGGCCAGTTCCTCCGCGTCGATGCTCGTACGAGTGGCCAACGGGTGGCGTGAGGAGACGCCGAGCTGGTACGAGACCCGGTTCAGTCCTTCACCGGTCGCCAGATCGGGCTCGTCCACCGGCAGCAGCGTGAACGTGATGTCCACCTGCCCGGCCCGCAACTTGCCGAAGGGGTCGGAGAGCGGGATCTCCACCAACTCCGTCTCGCACCCCGGGTAGCGGTCCTCGAAGGCACGAACGCTGCCGGTGACGACGTCCGTGGGGGTGGCCAGGAAGCCGAGCCTGATCACGCCTGTCACCTCGCGAGCCGCCGCCTTGGCCCGGCCGACCGCGTTCGCGATGCCGTCGTAGGAAGGGCGCAGGTCGGCCAGGAAACGTTCGCCCAGGGACGTGAGACGCACACGCCTGCTGGTCCGGTGGAAGAGCCGGCCGCCGAGCCTGACCTCCAGCGAGTGCACGAGTTGGCTCACCCTGCCGGGTGACAGGTAGAGACGTTCGGCCGTACGCGCGAAGTGCAGCTCCTCGCTGAGCACGACGAAGCACTCCAGCTCCCTGAATTCCATGCCCGCCTCTACCTGATCGCTTAGCTCACCTAAACCAAGCCTTCGATCTTCGCCATTGTTCCTGCCGGTGGCCGGCAGAAAGCTGGCCGACATGACCATGACCGATGTTTCCGCCGTCCCTCGGGCGCGCTGGCTCGCCGTCTCCTCGGTCGCGCTGGGCACCTTCACCATCGTGACCAGCGAGATGCTGCCTGTTGGCCTCCTCACCTCGATCGCCGTCACCCTCGGTGTCTCCGACGGGACCGCAGGGCTGATGATGTCGGTGCCAGGGCTGGTCGCCGCCGTCTCCGCGCCCCTGCTGGCGATCACCACCCGACGGCTCGACCGGCGCGTCACGCTACTGGGGTTGATGGCACTGCTCGCGGTGGCCAACCTGGTCGGCGCGTTCGCGCCGAACTACCCCGTCATGCTGGCCGCCCGGGTGCTGACCGGGGTGAGCATCGGCGGATTCTGGGCCTTCGCAGCCGGGCTCGGCCTGCGACTGGTGCCCGAGGGGTCAGTCGGGCGGGCCACGTCGATCATCCTGGCCGGGGTGTCGGTGGCGTCGGTGGTTGGGGTGCCCGTGGCGACGTTCGTCTCGTCGTTCGCGGGGTGGCGGGCCGCGTTCGTCGCCATGGGGATGCTGGCTCTGGTCCTGCTCACGCTGCTGGCCACCACCTTGCCGTCCCTGCCCGGTGAACCCAGGCCCCGTGCGTCGAAGCGGTCGTCCCCCGGGACCTCGGCTCGCGCGTCCAAAGCATCGCCCACGGAAACTCCGGTCCGCACGTCCGAAGCATCGCCCACCGAGCCCTCGGCCCTCGCGTCCGAACCGTCGACCACCGAAGTTCGCGCGTCGGAGGGGCGGTTCACGTGGCTCTCCGGCCCGCTCAGGATCGCCCTCGTCCTGACCGTCCTGATCGTGTCCGGCCACTTCGCGGCCTACACCTACGTCCGGCCGTTCCTGGAGCAGGTCTCGCACGCCGGCCCCGCCCTCGTCGGCACCGCCCTCCTCCTGTACGGTGCCGCGGGCGTGGCCGGTAACTTCGTGGCGGGCGCATGGGCGGCGCGGAGTCCCAAGCCGGTCCTGATCACGCTGACTTTGCTGATGACACTCGCCATGGCGGTGCTGCCCCTGATCGGCCTCCCTCTGGTCGTGCTCATGGTGTGGGGCCTGGGCTACGGCGGGGTGGGGGTGACCCTGCAGCTCTGGATCATGCGATCGGGCGGCGGCGAGATGGGCACGGCGCTCTTCGTCGGCGCCTTCAACGTCTCCATCGCGCTCGGTTCGTTCGCCGGCGGCCGGATCGTGGACAGCGTCTCGATCTCCGCGGTGATGTGGGTGGGAGCGGCACTCGCCCTGGTCAGCGCGGCCACCGCCGGCAGCTCGGGCAGGAGCGGGACGACCGGTTCGTGAAACCCGGCTTCGCACCATGGGGTCGGCGAACATCCGGGCGGATATCCCCGCCATCGCCCTTCGGCCGGTACGAGTTCTCCCACGGTGTCGTGTCGGCCTCCGATCGCGGTCAGGGTCGGCAAGGCGGGCCTGAGCACGGTAACGAGACCGGCGGCTCAGCGGTGCGCGCGGAAGGCATGACTCGGCCGCCCCAGCAGGACCCTCACCGGTTCAGATGGCGAGGACGGTCAGCGCGGCTTCCACGGCGGCGGTCTTGACCTCGTCGAACGGAAGGTCAGCGTGTTCCATCACGCAGTCCGATATGCCGCCGAGCGCCACGGTCGCGTGGATCTGTGCGGCGGTGGAGGGGGTGGGGCCGAGCAGGAGCGTGGTCAGCCGCTTGCGCCACGCCCACATCCGGTCCATCAGATCGAGCTCGACCAGCATGACAGGCGTGTTCAGGATCACCATGAACACCTCCCGATGCCGCCAGATGAGCTCGAAGTAGTCTTCGAGCAGCCGCCGCTCGTCTCCGGGCTCACGCTCGGTCGCGAATGTATCCAGCTCGTCTATGAGCGGCTGGATGATACTTCTGACCAGGTCGTCCCTCGACTCGAAGTGGTAGTAGAGGGCCGGTTTGGTGATGCCGAGCCGATCGGAGATCTGCTTCAGGCTGGTGTTCTGCACACCCTGCTCCAGGAAGAGCTCGCGGGCCACCGCCTGGATGCGCATCTTGGTGTCCGAAGCCCTCGCCATGGAACCAAGAGTATCGCTTACCTATCGTTAAGTAATACCTTGCGTTCCGCCCCGAATTCTGCTTACCTATCGTTAAGTAACCACCTTACCTTCCGTTAAGTAGGGAAATGGCGTATGCGGATCCTCATATCCGGTGCCAGCATCGCCGGCCCCGTTCTGGCCTACTGGCTCAACAGTTACGGCTTCACCGTCACCGTGGTCGAGCGGGCTCCCGCACTGCGCAAAGCGGGCGGACACGCGGTCGACCTGTTCCGTCCGGCGATGGACATCATCGACAGGATGGGCCTGACCAAGCCGGTCCAGGCCAGGAAGACCGGCACCGAGTGGCTCTCGTTCCGCTCGGAAAACAGCGACCGGCCGCACGAACTGGAAGTCGGCAAGCTGATGCGCATCGTGTCCGACCGGCATGTCGAGATCATGCGGGACGACCTGGGGGAGATCCTCTACGACGCCACCCGGCACGACGTGGAATATCTTTTCGGCGATTCCATCGCCGCCATGACCGAGGACGCCGACGGCCTCGACGTCACCTTCGAGCGAGGCCCCGCCCGCAGGTTCGACCTGGTGATCGGGGCCGATGGACTGCACTCCAACGTCCGGCGCCTGACCTTCGGTCCGGAGTCGCGCTTCTCCACCTGGATCGGGGCCTACCTGGCGGTCATGTCGATACCCAACTATCTGGGCCTGCGCGACCGCATGGACGGGATCACGGGCGTGAACAGAATGGTGGGCGTGTACGGCGGGGCGCACATGGACGACGCCCGCGCGGTCTTCCTGTTCCGCCCCGCCGCCGAGCTCGACTACCACCACCGGGACGTCGACCGGCAGAAGGAGCTGCTGCGCCGGCACTTCGCCGGGCTTGGCTGGGAGGTGCCCCGCCTGCTCGGCGAGGAGCTGGACCGTGCCTCGACGTTCTACTTCGACTCGATCACCCAACTGCGCATGGACACCTGGTCCCGGGGGCGGGTGAGCCTGGTCGGCGACGCCGGCTACTGCCCGGGCCCCGCGGTCGGCGGCAGCACCAGCCTGGCCGTCGTGGGCGCCTACGTCCTGGCCGGCGAGCTGGCCGAGGCCCGCGGCGACCACACCCGGGCGTTCCCGGCCTACGAACGGGAGATCGGCGACTATGTACGGCGCAGCCGCACCTACGCGGTCGGCGCCGCCAAACGGCTCATCCCCGACACCCGCCTGGGCCTGTGGGGCCTGATCCAGGGAGCGCGGCTGATCAGCCATGTCCCCACGCCGATCACCCGCACTCTGGCCGGCTTCGGCGGCAAGGGCACACGACTGCACGACGAGGTCACGCTGAAGCACTATCCGCAGGAACCCGCTGCGAAGAGCGCCACAGCGCCTGACCTCTGACCTTCTCAGGACGGTTGATGGCCGGATGGAGCATTGGTGACGCCAGGCGGCCCGTCGCTTCGTTCCCGCCGGGCAACCTCCGGCAGGGTCTACCCGATGAGCTGTTGCCGAACGACATCCGTCTGGCCAGCCAGTATCCTGCGCCTGAAATTCATCGGCAGTACCGGACGAGGGAATCGAGGATCTCTTCCGCGCTCTTCTTTCACACGAACGGCTTGGGGTCCTCGTTCCACTGGCTGCTCCATCTGCGGATGTCAGTCTCCAGAGCCTGCACGCTCTTGTGGACTCCGCGCCGGATCAGCCAAGAACTCGGTGCTGATCGGCCCGGTTGGATCCCTGACGGGGATCAACCGGGCCGGCGGCACCGAGCGCGTCGTCTCGGGAGCCGAACAGCTCCGCGAGAGTATGTACCGAGTACCCCGGTCCGACGTTGCTCTGATTCAGCACATGCAGGGATCACTGGTAACCGAACTGGCCGAGGCGGTGACGGGCGATCTCGATCTCGGCCGGGGTGAAGAGGTCGGCGAAGCGCGGTTGGACGACCAGTGCCTCGACGGTCAGGGCGAGACGGCCGCGCTCCCAGAGGGCGGCGAAGCCGTCGGACACCGCCGGGGCGTGCAGCAACTTGCGGGCCGTGGCGAGGCTGCCGTGCTCGGCGAGCATGCTCAGGAAGTACGTCGCGTGGTAGTTCGCCTCGGCGCGGGCCCTGTCGTAGACGGAGCGCATCGCCTCGTTGAACTCGGTGCCCGCCTCCGTCCCGGCCTTTGGCTCGTCCCCGGCAGCGGGGGACGCCGAGACCGCAGGGCCTCCAGAGGTCCCGGAGGCGCTCTCGTTGCGACGGGTGACGTAGCCGAGCAGGGCATCGACCGAGGTGAACACCTCATACCCGAGCTCTTCCAGCCGGGGCAGATCCGCGACGTCCGGGTCGAGCTCCAGGACCACCGGGCGCCCCTGCCCCGCCTGTAGCCCGTCCGGCCAGAACGCCTCGGCGACGGCGAGCGCGCGGCCGGTGACGGGGTCGGCGATCTCACTGTCCAGGGCCGGTTCCGCGCACCCCAGCCGCACCAGTTCCTCGGCCATCGCCTTGACCTGTGCCGACCGGACGTCGTCCTGCTCGTCCGCGACCATCGTCACCGGCCGCAGCTCGGCGGCGGCCACCGCGGAGGCTCCGTCGCGGAGTTCGGTGAGGAAGGACTGCACGGCCTGCGCGAGCAGCTCACGCCGGGCGGCGAGGAAGTCGGGGTAGCGCTCGACCCGCCACAGGTTGGGGTCGGACGGGATCCACTGCGAGGCGAGCACACCGGGGTGCTTCTCCTCCGCCTCCGCGAAGTACTCCTGGGGGGAACGCTTCCCGATCATGAGGTTGGTGTCCTGGGTGAGGAAGCAGAAGTTCGCGACGGCGTTGACCTGCGAACGGTCGTAGCAAGACTTTCCACGCCGAGGTGCACTCGACCCCGATCAGGGTGCAGAAGGATGGGGCCTGGCAGTCGATCGACACTCGACTGGTCGAAGAAGACGGTGCCATCAGGCCCAAGGCCATCAAGGGTGATGTGACCCTGTCGGCGGGCGGCGACACCGCCCTAGTGAAGATCAAGAACGAAAAGGGCAAGGCCGCAGTCGCCTCCACCGACAAGCTGCCCAAGCCGATCCTGGTCGACAACACCGCCACCTACCCGTCGGTCTACGGCAAGGGCCGATCTGGTCGTCACCGTCACCCCGACCGGGTTCCGGCAAGACGTCGTGATCCGCGAACGGCCCGCCGACAAGCTGAAAATCCGTATCCCCGTGGACCTGCCCAAGGGCATGCACTACGGCCAGGACGCCTCCGGCGACCTGGCCCTGCTGTCCGACAAGGGCGGCAAGGAACTCGTCGACATCACCGCGGCACACATGATGGACGCGGCCGCGGTCAGCGATCCCGAAAAGGGCCTGGTGGGCTCGGCGGCCATGACCACCGAGCGGAGCGGCACCGGCGAAGCCCTGGTGATCTCCCCGGATGCCCAGTTCCTCGCCGACCCCGCGGTCACCTATCCCGTCACGTTGGCGGCGGCTTCGGACACCTGGACCGGCACCGGCCTGGACGGCGACACCATGGTCAGCCACAGCTACCCCAGCAGCTCCAGCAACCAGAGCCTGGACCGGATCATCGCCGGCAAGTCCAACAGCGGCACCGTGACCTGGCGAGCCTACATCCGCTTCAACATCGCCGACACCCCGCTCGTGGGCGGCACAGTCGAAAATGCCGACCTGCGGCTATGGAACCACGAGTCCAACAGTTGCGCCTCGGAGATCAACTCCGGGATCATCGCCCGTCCGGTCATCACAGACTGGAACATCAACACGATGACCTGGAACAACCAGCCCGCAGTGACCAGCCAGGCGTCCGAGGCCAACAAGGGCGCCTACGACATCGACTGCACCCGCGGTGAAGGCGAGCTGTACTACTCCATCGAGGAGATGGTCCAGGGTTGGATGGACGGTGCCAAGGACTACGGTGTCCGCCTCAGCGCCGTCAGCGAGGACGACATCACCAACTACCGCTGGTACCGCTCCTCGGAGTACGGCTACTGGGGCTCAGGCTATCCTCGCGGCCCTGTCCTCTTTGTCCAGTACACCCCGGCACCCCCGAAGTATCTCGTGGTGCCCCGCTCTTATGACGGCCCCACGCCACCTGATACCACGTATGAAGAAGACAAGGCATGGGTGGAGTCAGGCAACGTCTATCACGATCAGCTTCCCCCGCCGAAAGCCCTGTCGCCGGAGGAGGCGATGGCCGAGGCGATAGCGAAAGGCAGGTCGGCCAAGACCCGCCTTCTGGACGCGCACTATCCGGATGACCTTACTGATCAGGAACTGGTGGACGGCCTCCACGGCGACGATGATCCACCATCGGATGAACCGCTGCCCGACCCCAATCCCCTGCCTGTCGAAGACACCACACCACCGAAGGTCTCGAGCACCACTCCCTCGAACGGGCAGAGCAGCGCTCCAGTCGGCAGCGTGGTCAAGGTGGTGTTCGACGAACCAGTGACCGATGCCCAGATTGTGCTGAAGGACACGCAAGGCGCCGAAGTAGCCGGAACCGCGGCCATGGACGCGGCGGACATGACGCTGACCTTCACGACGAGCGCACCCTTGACCGCCGCGACCGGCTACACCGCTGAAGTCAGCGGGGCCAAGGACTACGCCGGCAATCAGATGACGGTGCACTCGTGGTTTTTCACCACTGGTGGACCCGACAACGACGCACCCACCGTGACCGGAACCGAGCCTGGCCGGGACGCCACGAACGTGTCAGCGAACACCGCAGTGAGAGTGACGTTCAGCGAGACGGTGTCCGAGGTGCAACTCACGGTCAAGGATCCGGCTGATGCGCCCGTACAGGGAGCGACGGAAGCCGGCAACGACAACGTCGAATGGACCTTCACCCCGGCATCCCGACTCACCGCCCAGACCGCGTACCGTGTGGAGGTCCGTAACGCCAAGGATGCTTCGGGCAACATCATGGCGCCCTACACCTGGTCGTTCACGACAGGCGCGGACACACCAGCCCCGATACCGGGGTTGGTGGCCTCCTATGGAATGAATGAGGGCTCGGGCACGAATGTGGCCGACTCATCCGGACAGAACAACCCTGGTACGGGAAGGAGCACCAGCTGGGCGAACGGCAAGTATGGCAAGGCGTTGTCGTTCAACGGCTCCTCCAGTTGGGTCACCGTCCAGCACGCCGCGTCGCTACGCCTGACGACCGGGATGACGCTCTCGGCATGGGTGCGGCCGACCACGGTGACCGGCTGGAGCAGCCTGGTGACAAAGGAGCTGGCCGCCGATGGGGCCTCCTACAGCCTGTACGCCGGCAATGGCAGTGCGCTTCCCTCCGGCTGGGTGCAAACCAGTCCGAATGACTCGTCAACGGCCAACGGAATCTCGCCATTGTCGATAAACACCTGGAGTCATCTGGCGCTCACCTACGACGGCGCTGCTCTGCGGTTGTTCGTCAACGGCCAGCAGGCCGCCCAGGCCGCTCTGAGCGGCAGCCTCCACGACGACGGCAGCCCACTGCGGATCGGCGGCAACGCCGTCTGGGGCGAGTACTTCAACGGCCTGATCGACGAGGTACGCGTCTACAACCGCGCCCAGACCACTGCCCAGATCCAAACCGACATGAACACCCCCATCGGTTCCACCACACCGAATCCCGATCCCACCCCCACCCCCACTCCGACGCCCACGCCGACTCCGGTGCCGGGGCTGGTAGCGGCCTACGCCATGGAAGAGGGCACGGGCACGAACGTCAGCGACTCCTCCGGCCAGAACAACACCGGGGCCGCCCGTGACACCACCTGGACGAACGGCAGGTACGGCAAGGCGTTGTCGTTCAACGGCTCCTCCAGCTGGGTCACCGTCCAACATGCCGCGTCGCTACGCCTGACGAACGCGCTCACCCTCTCGGCATGGGTGCGGCCCACGGCGATAGATTCCTGGCGCACAGTGATCATGAAGGAGCACGCCGAAGGCGGCTCCTACGGCCTGTACGCCTCCAACGGCGTCACGCCCGCGGGCTGGTTGCAGACCAGCGACGACGGCGGCGGGTTTGCGGGCGAGAGCCCGCTACCGCTGAATCAGTGGAGCCATCTGGCGGTCACCTATGGCGGCAGCACGGTCAGGCTGTACGTCAACGGCGCCCAGGTCGCTCAGTCCTCGCTGACCGGCCCGGTCATCGACGACGGCGGCGCGCTACGAATCGGCGGCAACACCTCCTGGGGTGAGTACTTCAGCGGCCTGATCGACGAAGTCCGCGTCTACAACCGCACCCAGACCACCGCCCAGATCCAAACCGACATGAACACCCCCATCGGCGCCGCGGTGGCGAGTGTGGCAGCGCAGCAGCTGCGCACGAACGCTGCTGCTGATTCTGCTCCCGCGATCGAGAAACTGGCGGTGAACGACAGCCACTCTGTGGATGGCGTTACCACCGCTTCCGCGCTCACACCTCACCTGACCACCTGGCTCCCCGCTGGGCGTAAGGGCGAGGCGAAGGTGGAAGTTGAAGTGGCACACAAGCTCGCCAAGTCGGGTGGGGCCTCCAAGGGTAAGCGACTGATCTGGTCAGGTCAGGCCTCCGCGAAGCCCGGCGATTCCCGGGTGACGCTGCAGGTCCCCAAGGGGCGTCTGCAGGCCGCTCAAGAGGTGCGTTGGCGAGCCCGCGTCGCCAACGCAGGCAGCGAGGGCACCTGGAGCGACTGGCATGACCTCATCGTCGACACCTCCGAGGCAGGGCTCCGAACCGCCGCCGTGGCGGCAGCCCCTGACCCGGTGGTCGTCAAGCGACAACTCCCCAGCGGGACGAGGGCCAGCACGCCGACGCTAAAGTTCCAAGATTGTTACAATGTGGCGATTATCGGTGACTCATCGCTTACAACAAGCCCCTATTCCTACTGCGCATCCTCCGGCTTCCAGATAGTCATCTGGGATGTAAGCATCCCCCTCTGGCCTACGAGAATCGGCAGGGTGTGGGGGCGCCAGCTTACATACCTTCAAGGGACGCGAGAAAAGCGCGAATTCAAGGTCCACAAGTACATCTCCATCGACAAGATCGAGGGCGACAAGAATCCCCAATTTGCCTTCACCACCCGCTGGAGCTCGAAGAGAAGTAACGACTGCTCCCACAACTCCTCAACTGGAATGAACGAGTACTACCCTGTATCCCAATGGAAAAACGCAGGCTCGCGACCCGAATGGCACAGAAGTGATTTCTTCACCGCAAACCAAGGGGAAGGGTATCACCAGATAAGCGACTGCACAGTTAATTATGCAGTGGTTGTCAAACACCCACTTGACGGATCGCTTTCCAGTACGCCGATCTATGGACCGGGAACATTCCGCTGCGACACGTCCCCTCAGATCGATTGGTATGGTTACGGTGGGTGCGTCCAGAGGGCAGCCGTCCCGTCATTCACAATGACCAGGAATGATTTCGCCATCACATCGGAAGGAAAGGTCATACAATTCCCGAACATGTATGACCACATTAAACGCGCACTCACTCCCGGAACAAAGACATATCCCATACCAGGAGGAAAGTCTTATCCGGACCTAACCCAGCCAAAGAAGATCCCAGGCGGAAGTTGGAGGGAAGAGGATCTGCTGAATCGCAATGGATACCAACCGACCAAGACGGGAATTCGCACTACCGCCAAAGCCGTCTGCAAGAATGAAATAAAGATGCCCGAGGGAACCGACTGCGACGAGTTCCCGTTCGCATCGACCCTACAAGGCGCAGCACGCGCCACCCCTCCACACAACTTCTCGGTTTGGCCGGTAGAATCCGAAGAGAATCAGATGCATGGAACCGTAATGAACGCCTGGTATCAAAACAATCGAATCCTGAACAACGATCAGTTCTGGGTTGATATTCAGTAGCCTTACCAAGGGGCCTGTCCGGTTGCCGATCAGCACTCAGGCAGGCCCTGCCTCTCACTCTTCCCCTAACCTCAGAAGCGTCAGGAAGATCATGGCAAACATTATCGCCGAAATCCTTGATCGGAACGAGATAGAAAAGTATCTGTCCGGCGTCGCAGACGTTAAAAAGAACTGGGTTCTTAATGAGATTCCCACCGATACGGAAGGCTGGATCGGCGCCGGCGACGACGGGATCGTGATCAAAGAGATCAGCAGCGAAAGATGCATGGTCAAATATGAGCTCTGGGACGGGCCGCCACCTGTTATCAACACCTGGGACAGGACCTGGTCCGGGAGCGTGCATCTGACCTCCGGAAAAATTCACACCGTCGAACAATATTCCGGAGACGTGTCCTACGGCGAAGAATTCGACCTCGGCAGGGAGAACAGCACCTGGCAGGTCAGAATCCACCGCAAAGCTCTCGGCCACGAAGAGTTCACGCCAAAAATCATCAGTTTTACTCTCCTCAAGCTCCAATTCTGGCTGGACCACTGAGACGATCTCGATGGAAACATCCTGGACAATCAACGGGATGGCGTTCAAGTGATCCGAGCCCAACGCCGGCCCAGATGATATCCGCGTGACAATAGGCGGCCACTCCGTAATCCTTCGATCCGCTCGGATCGGTACGGAGTGGTCGGCCGGGCACCTCACCGCCGCCGCCGGCCACCTTCAAGTGGCGGCAAATCCAGCCCGAGGGCTTCGCGGTAGAACCTCACAGCCAATCGTCAAGACGGGTTCAGACTCGGCGTAGGCGCGGCACCTCATCGGTATCTTGGGGGGGTCGCCGATGGACTGTGAGGACGTCATGGACGCGATGGAGCCGGGCCGGGGATCTCAAGGGCGAGTTGTCGGAGTACGCATGGTCACCCCGGTTCGGTCGGGCCGTCAGGGACATGATCTTTGAAGCGTTCCCCGGCGGCGTCGTCGACGACGAGATGACCTTCTCGGCGGCTCTGGACTCCTTCATCTTCACCAAGCGGCTCGACGGCGGGCAGACCGTGGTCGAGATGTTCGCCGAGCGACTCACCGGCGAGGACCGGGCGCTCGTGCTGTCGTGGACGGACTACGTACAGGGTGCCTTCGAGATCAAGGAGCCGTACGGCGATGACGGTTGCGTGGCCGTCAACCACATCGACGAGCTGACCTACCGGATCCGTTCCAACATGGGCCCGGCGGGCGTCGAACAGCTCACCCCGGGCGTCGTCATGGTCGGCGGCATCGTCCCCGTGGGTGACGACTGGATGATCAGCGGAGCATCGGCGGCCTTCCCCGCCGAGGACGCCTCCGACGCCCTCGCGGGCGTACGAGACCTGCAGCTGAGGAATCCGGAGCTGGTCTTCCGCAACCCCGAGAAGCTCGCCCGGGCCCGAGAGATTCAGGCCGCCCAACGCGAATCCTTCGTCGACCTCTACGGCAGCGACATGATCGTCGTGCCGGGAGACGAGGTGAAGACGAAGGTGCTCGCCTTCTACCGGCACGACTACGAGCGGGCCGGGAGCAAGAGCGGCCCGTGGACTCCGCCCGACCTGCCCGATCCCGGCTTCGCCCAGATTACGACAGCCCCCGCCTCCCCAGGGTCATCCCCGTATAGAACGCGGACGACGATACCGGCAGCGCGGATCATCGAGTACGGGGCCAGAGGGGCCCGTCCGCACGAAAGATCGAGGTCGGCACCGAAAAGCCTGGCCCTTGACCCGTATACAGGACCCTCGTGCTCATATGATTTCGGGCGCCTTTAAGAATCCCAAGCTTCGGCGGAAACATGATAAAGGGTCCGGGTTGACGCGAACCATTCACGGTCGAGGAAGCGTCCCGTGATCCGCCCGGCCATGCAGAGAAGGAGATGCAATTCCTGTGTGCTGGATATGTCGAACTCCAGCTCAAGCCCTTCCGCATACACCGCATATTCGGGCACGCTCACCGGGGCGCCGTCGATGTAGGGCGGATCGATTTCATTGACGAGCGCGCCGTCCTGATACAGGTACAGGTGGTCGAGCTCGGTCAGTCCTCCGTTGTAGAACATGGTGAGTAACCGTCGTCCTCCCGTGCTGAGCACCTTCGCCTCCGCGGTCGTATGAAAGCCACTGAGCCAGAGGATGTGGGTCCAGCCCGGCGCATGGGATCCGATCCAGACGATCTCGTCCTCCAAGGACCGCTCGTACCTGGTCATCGCCTCGGCAAAACCACACTCCACGCGCGAGCCCGAATCCACCCGTAGCCGTCGCACCAACTCCTCCGGGTCGTCGCCTTCGACCCATATCCCAGCGAATCCACTGCTCAGCCCGAATTCCCGCAGCAGGTCCCACTGATTCTCTAGAGGCAGCAGCCCGACCATGTCGCCATCGCTTTCTCTGTCGGC
This sequence comes from Streptosporangium sp. NPDC006930, assembly GCF_040635605.1. Classification (NCBI taxonomy): domain Bacteria; kingdom Bacillati; phylum Actinomycetota; class Actinomycetes; order Streptosporangiales; family Streptosporangiaceae; genus Streptosporangium; species Streptosporangium sp. NPDC006930. The sequence continues at coordinate 151,817 of NZ_JBEYID010000012.1, forward strand.
CACGGAAAATTAACGATTAACCCGAAATGGCATTTTCGCCGTTGGCCACATAGAAGTCAATGGCCTGCAGCATACAAAGGAGGTCATAGGTATCGCCTAACCTGCGCCGGCTCGCGGTCGCCAACTTAGCGTATTCCAGACTTGGCGACAGCCCGAAATGGCCTTCCAGCCCCACGGTCGCCATTAATGACTTCACCGCGTAATGTTTTATGTACAGTCGCCCCCAAGCGGTATTCATAGGCGGCATGAGAACGTCGACGCCATCTTCCAGGGCGACACTGGCCGCCGCCAGGAAATCCGCTGCCATAACGGCAAGTTCATCGTATATTTCCTTGACCGGAGCACCCCAAAAACCTTGGCCGATCGCCCCGAGAGCCCTGTCGATCAAAGGACCTTCCAGGCCGGCGGCACCTACGGCCAACTCGGCCGTGATCAAGCTCACCTCGTTCATACGCTCCGGGGAAGGGTCGGCCGCGATGACCGCGATGCGCGGGTGACGAGAGGCCGTCTCCCACATCTGTTCTTTTAAGATCAGGTCGGGACGGTCCGGGACCTGTTCGTCCTCGGATGCGTCGCCGATGCGGAGTATCAGATGACTCCGTTCTTTCCAGCTCTGGTCGATCCGGACGCCGGAGATTCGCTCGGCTACAGTGAAGGCGGCGGCCAGCCAGTTCTCCTGCCAGTCTTCGACCGTGACGCCATAGCCGCTCGCCCAATGGAGATATTCCGGCTCGGCGTGAGCGGCGCCTTGGTTAAATGGGTCGAACTGACGGGATAAACGTCCGTTGACGGCATAACCGAACTGTGCCTCACCGTTCCACGCCAGGCTTAACGCCTCGCCGGATCTTGAGAGCGATTCAAGGCTTGAGCGCTTGATGCCCAGATATCTGGTCGCCTCCACGGCCAGCGTCCATTCCCCCGCTGGAGAGATGAGGACCACCCCCTCGTCAAGGTCCATCTCGTATGCCTCGAAAACATCGTTGAACTCCCCCTCGCTCACACCTTCTTCGTCTCCGCCGAATTGTCGTGCAATGAAACCAGTATCAGCTCCTTTCGTCCAGGTGACACAGACCGGCTCATTGAACAGCGAGCGAATCGTCCTTTTATAAAAGTCGAATTCCGTGCTCACATCGATCTCCTTCTGGTTGAATTTCTTCGAGAAGGGGTGGCGCGGAGACAGATCTCCTGTTGACGTAGGAGAGTCGGATCGCCGCGACAGCGGCACGGAACTATTCGGTTTCGGTCACCGTGCTGGACGAAGGCCGTGACGCCCTCGTATTCCGCTGTCGGGGCGGCGCCGGCGGTCTCGTACTGAAGCAGCAGCAGGCCTTTCGCCGTCACCTCGTGGTGGACGAGTCGAAAGCCGACGGGTCGGCTCGGGTGGTCGAACAGCCGCCGTCCTGAACCGGTCACGGCCGGGGCGACGACGAGCCTGAGCGTGTCGACGAGACTCGCCGCCGGCAGGGCGTTCCGAGCCGGGCACTCCCGTGGATTTGGCGCGGGCACGCTGTCGCCGAGCCCGGAGGTCATCTTCTGCCACACCAACCGGTATCTAACTTCCGGGAACAGGCACATCGCCGGCAGGAAGTAGACCCCGACACCGGACGGCAGGTCCCGCAGCCGCCGTTGGAGTGCCCGATGCTCCTGCAGGAAGGCGTCCACCAGTTCGAAGGGCAAGAACGGGGTCAGGGCGCCCAGATGACCGGCGGCGAACCGCCCCGCGGCCACGGTGATTTCCCGGGGAAAGTGTCATCAGGGCGAGTGGGGAGGCAGAATACGAGAACAACGCGGCTCCGTGCAGGACGTCTTGGTCGACTACCTGCCTCAACGAAGCCGCGTTGCCTACGTTCCGGCTAGGACACAAGCCCTCGACGATCCGCTTGCATCTCCCAACGAAGCCTTAACTACCCGGCCTTGGGGGAAGCTCAATCTGTCCGTCCTACCGCGCTCATCCACCTGGTCAGGTTCACAGTCCGGTCTCCCCCGTACGGATGAAGCGCTGGATCGCGTCAAAGGTCTCCATCATCAGGGGGTATTCCTCGTTCGGGAACACAGGGCTCAGCACCCTCGCCTCGGTCAGCACGTCCTGCACAGCCCGCTCGACATCTGGATTCAGTGCCGCCGCCAGCGTCCGGACGGCATGGTAGCCGATCATCAGCCGCCCGGCCTTCGTATCACGGGTAAGGGAGAGGGACGTACCCTCCTGGCCTGCGACCTCCTGTGCCTTCTCTCGATACCGCGTGGCCATGCTGTCGAACTCGTCGCGGAACTGCTGAATACGCTGACCTCGCTTGCCTCGCTTTCCATTTCCATCGGCGATTGCCATGAGTGCCTCGTCCACTCGGGGATCGGCGATCCCCGCCTTCCGCAGGGCCTCCTGCGACGTGATCAGTACGATCCTTCGGAGGTTTCCCGGCACAGGATCGGCGGCGATGCACGCGACTGTGAAGTCGCCGGCGAGAAACCCGAGCATGTCCTCCCGCAGGAACAGGCCGTGATCGCCTTGGCTGAACGGCCCTAAAACGACCTGCCCGTCCTCCTCGGAGTCGTCTTCCACCGGCTCTCCCTGCCGGGTGACGACTTTCCAGCGCTGCCGTTCAAGCCAGGCCCGATCGAGACGGATTCCGGAAACCTCCTCTCCCACCGCGAAGGCGGCGGCCTTCCAGTCCTTCTGCCACTGCTCAGTTGTTACGGAAAGACCGCGTAGCCAGGCCACCGCGTCCGGCGAGTCGCCAATCGACTCCGGGGCGAGAGGCTCGAAGGACGCCACCTCCCGGCCTTCGGCGGCGTAGGAGAGATATGCCAGATGGTTGACCGTCCAGAAGAGGTTGAGGGCCTCTCCATACTCCGACAGGTCGGCCAGTAGTCCGGAGTCAGCACCCCTGCAGCTCGCAGGTTCGATGATCACCGTCCAACCGCCCTCCGACGTGATGAGGAAAATCCCGCCGACGCTCTCCAGCACCTCATTGTCGACGCTCCACGTCATCTCGGAGACCTCCACGGAGTCTCCACCGAACTCATGGACCACGCGGTCGATGTCCGCCCCTTTGACCCAGGTGACGGATACCGGATCGGGAAAAATGTCACGGACGTCCTCGTACGCGTTGAAGATCACACTCATCAGTGGGCTCTGTTCTCCATGGTCGACCAGGGGGACATGAACAGTGCGGGGCAGGCTTCGCCTTCCCCGCACCGCACTACGAATTTAGGGGACGATGGGTCCAGCCACATTGTCTCCGACGCCGTCGATGGTGCAGCCATCGATTTCTTCGAGTTCTTCAGGGGTGGCTTCGGTCGCCACTATTCCGGTAGCGCCGCTTTGAGGAAGCGAAGCTCCGAAGGCGATGATGTCAACCCAGAAAGGCGTGTTTTCACGGATGCGGTGACGCCTGTACCATGCCCCGAGCCTGGTGCCCGCAGCACAGTTGTCGGCCAGAGCAACGATTCTCGCCGAGAAGTTCTTTCCAGGCCGTTTTGCTCCCTCGTGGGTGCTGGCGAAGGGGAACTCATCGCAACTGTCCGGTTTTTTGTAGCCGGGTTTCACCACGCGACAAGCCCGGATCGCTTCCGTCCGATTTCCGTTGACCAACGTCTCCTGTCTCGTTCTGTGCAGGCAACCCGATGCGTCACATCCGTACTTTTTTGGGTCGAAGCGGCCAGGGATATTTTTGTTCGTTCCACGGGCCGGATCTGTGTTACTGGAATCATAAAGCGCGTCATAAATATGTGTTGCAGTTTCCTTCACCTTGTACTTGCCATTCTTCATCTCGTTGGCATTGAGGATGAAGACTGGACGGACGGAGTCCACGACACAGCCACCGCTGTATGCCTTGATCCAGTCGGCACTGTCGCAAGTGATCGACTGTAGCCAGTTCCTCCCCTTGGCGTTACGGGGATTCAGCTGGAAGTAGCTGTCCATAACCTCGGGGTTGGTCGTGTACTTGATCCATGGATTCAGTGAACAAGTGCTCATCTTGTCGTCGTGCGGCAGGCCATCCCATGGGACATTGAAAGTCATCTCGAAAATACCGCCGTCACGCCACTGGGCTATCGTGGCCTCACGGCCATTCTTCCCGTCTCTCGCCACTCCTCCCTGCTTGAAGGAGGAGGTGCAACTCCTTCCCTTCTCTCCGAAACCGATTCGTACGAGCCGATCGCTCCAGTCACTGTCAATCAGCTCGACCTGATCGACACGCGTAAATATTTTAAACTGGCGACTGTTCACCCCGGCCGGCATGTCCCGCGCCTGGGTGTTTTTCTTCGCCTTACCCACGTAGGTGTGGACGAGCATCGTCAGCCGGGCACTCCACTTGACACTGCTGAGGAGAGGCGTTGAGCGATCGACCTCGTCGTCCTCGTCCCTCTCACCGATCCACATGGCATAGCACATGCTGAACGAATTCTTGTATTGGAACGCCTGCCGGTTCAGCTGCCCCTGCATCCCTGGCCGGTTCGGTTCTTTCACCATGGATTCACAGTCGTCCCAATCCACATGTTCGTAGGGAAACTTCTGCGCGGCTGCGGCCTGGTTCTGTAGTGAAGTGTCGGTGGATGCCCGCGCGAGCGGCGTAACCAGTAATCGTGACCTCGTCGGCTCAGCTGTTTCGACACCTATATCCTGCCAGGTCGACCAGGTACCGGATGAGCCCTCAGCGGTTACGCGGGCGCGCCAGCGCACCTTCCAACCGGCCTTCAGTTTTCCCTTTGGCACCTGAAGGGTTCCGGTGGATCCAGAGAACACGTTTGTGACGGCCCCGGACCAGATCAATCCCCGTCCCTGTGATGGCACCTTGGGGTCGTGAACCAGCTCCACCTCCATAGTCGAGCGACGCCGCAGTGGATCGGACGCTTTCGCCATGAGATGCGGCGTCGTCGTTGACGTGACCGCACTGCCGTCCTTCGTGGTGAACGGGCGCGTCCACAGCTCGCCGATGGCTGGTCTGACATCACGTTTCGTCACAGCGGGCCGGCTTTCTGTCCGCGCTGATGTCGAGGCACCGGAGGGCGCGCCGCTGCAAGCGCCCAGGTCCCGCCAGTCTCCGCTCGATCCGCTCGATCCGGGCTCTTTCCCGGACGGCCACGAGGATATGGCTTCCCAGGAATGGCCCTTCCAAGTGACCCTGGTGCCTTGTGAGTAGAACTTGCTGGCGCTCCATGTCTGATACGTACACGCAGGTGCCGTCGGCGTCGGTGTTGGCGTCGAGTCGGCGGCGATGAATCCCCATGTGTACGGGACCGCCATTGTGTTGCCCGCCGCGTCCTTGGCACCGCTCACTTCTGCCTCGTAATAACTCCAGCTCAATGGGGCACTTGGCGTAAAGGTCAGCACCGTGTTACCAGAGGATGCCACCGCGCTGCCTGTTACTTCTTCCTCCCATATGAGGTCCGTCAGTGTGATCTGGGCTTCGGCGACCGGTTCGCTGAAGGTCACCTTTATCGGTGTGTTGGCTGGAACATCCTCGTCCCCGTCAGCCGGGCTCACCTCTATCACGGTCGGCGCAGTCCTGTCCGGCCCGCTGGTGGGCGTCGGGGTAGGTGTCGCACCAGGGCCCGTACCGTCGGTGTAGGTAACCTTCAGCACAGGCGGGTGAGCATCCTCGTCCTCTGTCTCGGCTGACTGATAACCGCGGTCGTACAGCGGAGCCGAGGAGGATTCGTCAACCCCGCGAAGCAGCAGACCGTGGTTGTTCTGGCCCGATGCCCATGCCCGCACCGCGCCGGTCACCTGCCAGGTCCAGGTGACACCGTCAGGCTGCTCACCGACACATCCGCCTGGATCAGTGGCGATCACCTCACCGTCACTGACAGCCGCAGGCTGGTTGGCCCAGGTCAGCGTGTTCGCATTCCAGGCGGTAGTAACTCTCTGCGCCTTGATGCCCGAGTTGCCACTGCCGCAGCCGTAGACATCGGTGTTCCACAGCTCCAGCTTGGCGTTGGTGATGGTTTTACCCGTCAGAGACGACGTGTCGAACTTCAGATAAGTTCGCTCGATGATCCCCTGGTACGCCCCTACCCACAGTGTCGGTCCGCCGGGACCTGTTGATCCCTCATCATCGACCCAGGTGTCCGTCTGTACCGGCAACGAGATCGTGTGCTCGACCGGCGGATCCGTCGGCGTGGGTGTGGGAGTGGGCTCAGGCTCCTGTCCGGTGGTGAACGACCATGTGTGCGGAGTTGGCATGGTGTTGCCCGCTATGTCCTTGGCGCCGCTCACCTCAGCGGTATAGCGGGTGTTCAGGGCCAACGGCTGTGCCGGTGTAAAAGCCAGCACCGTGCTCGATATCTCCATCTTCGAAGTGCCCGGAACAGGTGCACCTACGGAATCCTTTACCGTTACCTGAGCCCCCGTGACCGGTTCATCGAAGGAGGTCCTCACCTGAGTGTTGATCGCCACGTCGACATCATCACCCTCTGGACTTGTCCCAAGAATCGTCGGCGGCGCCGTATCCGGCCCGGTGGGAGATGGAGACGGGTCAGGCTCTGGAGTGTGCACGGCTCCGATGGAGTCCAGCCACTCTTCCCGGGTCATATCGTCGGGAACATTGAAGCCGACGGAGGAGTCCTCCATGAAGTAGGCGTCGGCGTTCTCGCGTTCTGCCTGAGACTGTTCCTCGGTTACCAGCGGTGCGACCGGCATCGTCTCAGAGGTGAACGTGTCGTCCAGAGCGTCTCCGACAGTCGGGTTTTCCTTATAGGGCATGAAGATGCCCTTGATCTCGGGCTCTGGCGTGGGCTCCTCGTACTTGACGTAGAGGTACGGGGGGTGTCCGTCGAAGTCGGTGTAGTTGGCCGAGCGGAACTCGCGCCAGTTGATGACACCGCCCTCTTGCAAGGCCCCCACGCGCAGACCGTAGTTGGGCTGGCCGGCGGCCCAATCCCGGACGATGTCTTCGATGGTGTAGTACACGTCTCGGGACGTCAGGTTTCCTGAACAGTGATCACCGACGGCGCTGCCCTTGGTGCCCTGTCCGCTGGTGGTCACCGTGGGCTGGTTGCTCCAGCTCAGCGAGTTGATCGACCAGTTGCTGGTGATGCGGCGTACGACGATGTCGCCCTTTTCGTCGCCGCAGGCGTGGGAGCGGTAGTTCCACGGCCGCAGGTCGGCGTTGAGGATCGGCCGGCCCATGAACGGGGCGCCGGTCAGGTCGAAGCGCAGATAGCTGCGCCACACAGTGCTCGGGTCGTTGGTCGGACCGTTGGAGACGGCGTTGCCGCCGTTGCCCACCAGCAGCTTGAACATGTGCTGGTTGGGGCCACCCGTACCCCAGGTCTTGTTGTTGATGAACGTGTCGTCCGGATAACCAGCGCCGTACCACTCCGAATCTGCCGCGGCCAGCGTCACCGGGTAGGCGACCTGAGGGTCGGCGAGAAATCCCGCGTCCGGGGACAACACCACGACCGGCCCGCCCGGCTTGTCCTGGACCGAGGCCGTCGCCGCACCCATGCGACCGGACCCGGGAGCCTCGGCCGCCGTGGCGTCCAGCATCCGCACCGAGGCCAGATCAGCCACCGGCTTGTCACCGGCCAGCACGGCGGCCTTGCCCGCGGAGGTCTTTCCGTACTCCATCCCTGCGGGCAGATCGACCGAGACCGGCAGCTTCAGCTGCCCTGCAGGCCGTTCCCGGATCACGATCTCCTGATGGAACCCGGTCTCCGTCACGGTGACCACCAGATCGACACCCCGGCCGTAGACGGATTCGTACACCGCCCGGTTGCCCGACAGCTTCGGCGTGGGCAACTGGCCCGGTGCGGAGATCTTCACCTCTCCGGCCTTGTCCTTTTCGGTACCCAGCGTCTCGCCTCTGGCGGTCAGCAGATCGGTGTCACCACCATCGGACAGGCTGATGTCCAGTTTGACCATCCGGGGCCTGACGACCCCGTTCTCCACGATCAGCGTCGTGTCGATCTTCTTCCAGATGCCGTCTCGTTTGACGCGGACGGGCCGGCTGTAGACATAGGTGCCCAGTGTCTTACCGTCGCCGGTGGTGACCGTGGTGGAGTTCTCGGTGTGCAGGGTCTCGATCTCGACCTGTTTGTTCTGCCGTTTGGCTTCCTGCTGGGCCACCTCCACCGGGTCAGGAGCGGCGGCCGGTCGCGACACGGGCACAGCAGAGGTGGGCGCGGGGGTGGGGGCGGCTGCGGCGGGGGTCACCAGGAGGGAGGCGGACATCCCTACCGCGACCATCAGTGAGGCTCGGCAATGGTTACGGGACAGAACTCCGGGTTTTGGTTTCTGCGGTTTCACTCCGACCTTTCCGGTAAACGGTCTTGGGCCGGAGTGATCTTCACATGCGACGGATTCACAAGTAAAGAGAGAGGTCACAGTCACCGGATAATCGGGCATGTCACATACGTAACAGATGCATCACCTTCCGTATTTTTGGGCCGCATGGAGGCCCTTACCCATCGGGATTAACGGGAAGAGAGAAATGAATCAGCGCCTTGTTCTCCCACCCCAAAAGCTACATCGACCTCAACCATCGTAGGTCGGCCAAAAATATGGGGGAAAATGTCGGCCGCCATGTCTATACTCACCGCCCTTGAACGATTCGGTCGACAGCATCGATGCTTTACGGACCAATGTGCGTGTCCCTTAACGAAAGCGGAGAGCACTCACCAAACTCGGCCGGAGCGGCTCAGCGAAGGGCTTGGATGACGCGTTGTCTCAGGATGGGGTCGCCGATGCTGTCGGGTTCGTGCCAGGCGGCGGCGGTGACCTCTTCGGTCTGGAGCCGGCCGATCGCGCCGTCGGTGTGCAGGAGGAAGCGGAAGTCGATGTGCCGGTGGTCCGGCTCGCCCTTGGCCGAGTTGGCGGGAATGGGGTGGATGTCGATGTGCAGGGGACGCTCCCCGGCCGGGGTGACGGCGGCGGTGAGGATGCCGGTCTCCTCGGAGAGCTCGCGCAGGGCCGCGTCCAGGAGGGTGGTGTCGGATGCCTCCAGGTGACCGCCGGGCGGCAGCCAGCAGTCCAGGGCGAGGTGGCGGATGTGCAGGATCCGCCCGTCGGGGTCGGCGAGGATCGCGGCGGCGGTCGCGTGGCCGCGGAACTCCTTGCGGGTCGTGATGTCCGCGCCGTCGTCGAGCAGTTCCAGGGCCGGGGCGAGGCTCTGCTTGTCCTCGGGGTACGCGTCGAGGTAGTCGCCGATGACGGCGCGGATGTGGTCTGCCGTGATGGCCAAGTCGATCACCTGTTGACGTAGGAGAGCCGGATCGTCGCGACAGCGGCACGGTCGGCCGCAGAGACCTCATGCATACCGGGTGCGAGGTCTCCACGGGTGAGCTTTCCGATCCTGGCGAGCCTCTCGTCCTGGGCCAGGAGGACGAACGGCGAAGGCCGTTCTCTCATCGGTGCGGTTGGATCGTTCCTTCCCGCTCTTCGGGAGGTGGGGGTGCCAGGGTGCACCAGACGATCTTGCCGCCGGGGGTGGGGCGGTAGTAACCCCAGTCGGTGGCGAGGAGCTCGACGAGGTGCAGGCCGCGGCCGTTCTCGTCGTCGGGGCCGGGATCGCGGACGACCGGGGTGAGCGGGCTGGCGTCCCAGACGCGGAGTACAACGGTCTCGCCCATCCGGTAGACGTCCATCCAGATCTGGTCCGGGTCGGCGTGCGGGATCGCCTTGGCGGCCTCGGGGCACACGGCGTGCGCGGTGATCGCGTTGGAGACCAGCTCGGAGACGATGAGCTGGGCGGTCTCGATCAGGTCGTCCCGGCGCCAGCTCTCCAGTACGCGCCGGACGTGGACCCGGGCGTAGTAGGGCGAGGTCGGGAAGAGGGAGAGTTTGAGGTACTGCGTGCTGCTGGCGACATCGGTCATTTTCCCTCGCTCCTGGTTGGTACGTCGGACATAGGACCGGCACCGTTCGCGCGGCCGGGGACGCCGCACTCCCTCACGGGGGACGAGGGGGCACGGTGCCGGTCCTATGGGAGTACGGCCGGGGAGCGTCGCAGTTGTATCGCCGGTCGTACCGCTGAGGCCGGGCGGGCACCCGATACGGGGTGGGCCGCACCGAGAGGGAAAATTGTCCGCCCGGCCGTCTGGGGAAATCCTTCGTTTTGCCTTCCGGCGGGAGCCCCGCCTGGAATGCTCACGGAGAGAGCATGCATCATCACTGTAAGTAAATGCAATGCAGGTTCTTACACTGCCCGCATAGTCCAGAAAGGTGCTGAAGATGCAGGAGAAAGATGAGTTGGGAGCGGTTACACCCCTGCCACGCACCAAGCGTCAACCGCCGACGGTACGTCTACGGCGCCTGGCAGCCGAGCTACGCCGCCTCCGCCAGGAAGCCGGACTCTCCCAGGCCGAGGTGACCGAGAAGACCGACGTCAACCTCGCTACGCTCCACCGAATCGAAACGGCCAAGACCAAACCGCAGCTCCGAACACTCAACACCCTGCTCGACGCCTACGGCGTCACCGGCAGCCAACGCACCGACCTGGTGGCGCTGCAGAAGGAAGCGAAGCAGCGCGGATGGCTGCACGGCCTCGAAGCAAATCTTCCCGACAAGTACAGCGCCTACATCGGCTTGGAGGCCGAGGCCCAGCAGGCCATCAACTACGAGTCGCTGTTCATCCCTGGCCTGCTGCAAACCGAGGACTACGCGCAGGCGGTGATCCAAGGCGTGCTACCAACCGCCCCCGAAGCAGAGGTCGACAGCTTCGTCACCGCCAGAATGCAGCGCCAGGCTCTTCTTGAGCACGAGGCACCCCTGCGACTTTGGGCGATCATCGACCAGGCCGCCCTGCACCGAACCGTCGGCAGTGACGCCATCATGCGCGCCCAGCTCACACACCTTCTCCAGCAAGCCCAGCGCCCGCACATCACCGTCCAGGTCATCCCGTTCTCCGCCGGAGCCCACCCCGGAATGCCCGGCAGCTTCATCGTCTTGAAGTTCGACGCTGAGGGCTCCGACGTAATTCACATTGACAGCATGGCCGGCGATCTGTTCTTTGAAAAAGAGGCCGATATCCGACAGTACAACCACATCTGTGAGCATCTTCGCGCGATAGCACTCAGCCCCACAGATACGGCAGCACTCCTCACATCTCTACGCGAAGATCGATAGAGGAAGGAAGCAAGATATGCAGAAGCCAGATCTATCTGGCGCAAGCTGGCGCAAGAGCAGCCTCAGCGGCAGCGGCCCGAGCTGCGTCGAGATGGCCTTCGTCGGCAACGACGTCGCCGTCCGCGACACCAAAGACCGCGACGGCGGCACCCTCATCTTCAGCCGTACCGAGTGGAACGCCTTCATCGGAGGCATCAAGAACGGCAACCTCGACACCCTCCCCTAACCCCCACCCACCGAGGACACAGAATGCGGAAACCTGACCTCTCCCAAGCACGCTGGCACAAGAGCAGCCTCAGCGGCGAAGGCGCAAGCTGTGTCGAGACGGCCTTCGTCGGCAACCACGTCGCCGTCCGCGACACCAAGAACCGCGACGGCGGCACCCTCGTCTTCCCCCGCATCCAGTGGACTACCTTCACTCAAGGCATCAAAAACGGCGACTTCGACATCATTTTCTAACCGCCCCGAAGACACCAAAACCGACAGGGCGCTCTCTGATCGCCCTGTCGGAAAACATCAAGGTCACATGGCAGCAGCCAACGGAAGAGCCGCTTTTTTGGAACGCTGACGCCGTTGCTGGAGCCACCACATGGTGGCTGGATGGACAAACGTCCAGCTTCGAACTCTTGGCCGAGCGAGTCCGTCTGATCCTCCTCGATTGAGGGGGGAACGCGAAGGCCGGGCGCCCGATTCCATCGGTAGTCCCGGCCTCACTTCCAACGCCCACCGGGGGCGCGGCACTCCCCAGCGTGCCTCACCAGCAGTGATCGGACAAGCGCTTTAAGGCATCTTCAGAGGCGCGGAGGCCAAGCGCCTGCCCCCCTGTCAGAACAGGTCCTCCTGGTCGGTGATCGCCTTGGGTTTGGGCTTGCTCCGGGTGCTCTTCTTGGCGGCCTTGTCGTGCAGGCCCTGGGCGACCTCTTCCGCATAGCGGGCGTGGTTGAGCTCCAGCAGCCGGTTCACCAGCTCCCGCTGTACGCCGGGACCGACCGTGTAGCGGATCTCCCGGCCCACACTGTGGTGATCGTGGTCGAGCTGGGGGATCAAGTCATCCCAGCCGTAGGCCCGGCAGACCGCCTCGTCAATGGCCTGGTGGATACGACGAAGCTCGGCGATGTCCTCGTCTTCGCACTTGGGGTCGTTGACCAGGTTGTAGGTCGCGGTGAGACCGGCTTGGCGGGAGAGCATGAGGTCACGGCGGAAGGTGTCGAGCCGATTGCCGAGGTTCCTCATCTCTTCTGTCAGCTCGGGGAGGGGCAGCGTCTCAAAGACATCTGAGGGGGTGTAGCGGAGATCCGCTTTCATCGACGACGCACGCGCACGCGCCCACCAGTTAGTGCGGTGCGCTCGACAGCAGCGCCAGCATCGCCGTGTCATCAGTCGCGAAGACACCAAGCATGTGCGAGAACACCTGCCCAGTCGGCACCATCACCGGCATCACAACCTTGCTTACTAGCGTGATCACGACCACCTGCCGTAATCCCGCGATAGCACCATAAAGTTCCGGTCGCGCGCGCTCAAACAGCCACCATCGATCACGTGCCGTCTTGCTGTATTTGTTCGCGTCGCGCTCAGGTTTCACCTTCTCCAGAACCTGGGCATACGTTTCAGCCGCACCCTTTTCCCAATCCCGAAAATTGATGACCCAGCGACTTCCTGAGGTGTCCGGACGAGAGTTCAGATCCTGCCCATTGAGATAGGGGAAAAGAACCTCTCTGTTGCGGGGGTCCCTCTCGATCATCGCTCGCGCGGCGTCAGGTTCCATCGTGAAGCCAAGGCCAAGGATGTTTGAGCCCTGGAACGACCTCCCCGTATTCGCCAGCAGTCGGCGGGGGTTGCCCGTCACCCGGGACATGGGGTCAAGCGAAGGTGTGATCGCCGGGACCTCAACCCCATCTGCGAAACGTTTGGCACCGGCACCGGCACCGGGCTGAACCCGACTGCTCCACACCACGCAGTATTCAAGCACCGCGCTCCTCGACGGCCACGGCTTGCTCTTCACCGCCTGCCTGATGGCCACCCCGCCCTGTACAAGCTGGTCGAGTCCTACCTCACGGGTGTCCCCCTGAGCGAGCGTGTTGGTCGCGATAAGCCCGGCCTGCCCGCCCTTGTTCAGCAGGTCATGAGCCCGAAGCAGAAAATAGGCGACCAGGTCGGCGCTTCCCCGAGCCCCACGGCCTATCGCCTCGACCAAATACTCCCGATAGGCGACCCCCATCGTCCCGGTGAGCTTCTGACCTCCCAGAAAAGGCGGGTTCCCGATGATCGCGTCAAAGCCGGGGCCATCCGCTTTCGGCTGACGCAGGGACTCCCCGTTTTCTGAGATCTCAGTGACATGGCTCGCGAAGACCTCGGGAAAGGCCAACGGCCAGTGAATCGGGTGGCGGTCAAAGGAGCCGTGAACCTGGTCGGTGGCGAGCCATCTGCGGCGCTGTTCACGGGCGACCAGCTCGGCCCTGTCCGCTTTCTTGCTCACCGCGTCGGCCAGTTCGGCGGCCCCGAGCGAGGCGACGTCGTCGACCTCGCCGACCACCCAGCGCTGGCCGCGGACCTCCACCAGGGCTCCGATGGTCGGCCGTTCCTCTGTCGCGCTCAGGGGGGCGCGCTCGTCACCATTCACTCCTCGCCGACGGGCTCCCTCGCCGTTCCCGCGCTCGGGCCGTCGTTCCGTGATCGAGGAGATGTGATCATCGGGGGAGGGGTTACCGGTCGGGGGACGGCGGGGGTAAAGGACCTGCAAAGTCGATCGCCCTGGGACCGTTCCGTCAAGGGCGCGAACTGGACTGTACGCCATACATGTGCTGCATGTCCACATAAAAAATATCAGTGCGCTTAGTTCACATGCAGGCAGAAGCGGTCTAATATTCAACAGTGTGACGCGGCGCACCCTTGATCGGGTTACCGGCCGAGCGCCGCTTCTCGCCCTGCCGACCCTGCCCTCGGAGAGTTCGGCGACCCGCACCAACGGCGAACCCGACCGGGAGCGCCAAACGACAGAGGCACCCCGCCACCACCACAGGGTGACCATCACCGGGCGGATCCGCCTGGTCGTCGACTGGTCGGACAGGCGTCCGAATTTTGTTCGCCGGCCACGGGCCGCGCGCACACCGAATCGCATTCTGTCCCGTGCGGTCCAACCCTCTCTCCCAGATGACCGCATTTTATTGCTAAACACGGAATTCAACGGCACGTGACCATACGATATAGGACCGGCAACACAGAAGGCGAAGGTGCCGACAGTGCAGCGATGCACCAAGAAGGGCCGACATAACCACCACACTGCACCTTTGGGTTATATCGGGACACAAAAAGCATTTAACGACATCGACCTGGTCGTGGCGGAGATCGCGGCTAGGGTCACCGTGGAAGATCTCCTGTCCAGTTCCGCCAGGTATCCTCCGGATTTGCGCAAGAAAATGCTGCGCCATGTGGGGCTGTCTGATATGCGGTCGATCAGCAAATCAGCGGCGACCAACCTTGTGCACATACTCCGGGGTAACGACAGGAGGCGGAGCACCTCGCTCATCCACGTCCTCAGCCTGCCCTTCCTGTATGGATTCGAGAACCACGACGAGCTCACCGCGGACGCCTGCGCGAGATTGCTGCGGCCGGGTTCCATGGCCGAGACGTTGTCCTCGGCGCTTTCCTTCGCCGAGGCACTGGCGAACATGAGGGACCTCACCGACAACTTCGCCGATCTCGTCGTCGCGCACATCTGCCGGTATGACGTTCCGCTGTCTCCGTTGGCACTCGCCCTGCTCGTCCCCTCCGCCGAGCGCATGGGCTCGAATGTCGCCGAAGAGATTCACGCCGCCTGGCAGGAGTTGCGCTCCCTGCATTCCGATCTTCCGGAAACACCGATCTCGCTGTCCGAACTTCGCAAGGCCATCTGGGCCCTCCCCTCGGGGACAGTCGAGGATCCGGATCCCGCCGCGATCGAAGCGCCCGACCACTACGAGCCCGAAGAGTTCGAGTTGACCACAGAACACGAAGAATCCGCGACACGTGAGACGCCCTCCGCCGCCGAGGACTCCATCGAGGCGTTACAGGAAGAGATGAGCCGTCTTCGCCAGACGCTGCTGAGGGCCGCCGAGGCCGCCGGAAACGTGCAGCGAGCATGCGCGGACGCACGCCGGCCCCTTGACCGCGACCTCGAAGTGATAGCGCGGAGCGTCACCGGCTTCGACGGACTGCGGGACAGGCTCGCGTCGGCGGCCAACTCCACGATCACCGACGACGGCACGGTGGCCGCCCTTCAGCAGACCCTCGACCATGTCGTGGCGGCGAGTTCCCAGCGTCGCCGAATACTCGCGCTGGCTCATATCGAGGGCCCGGCCGGCCTCGAAAAACCGCTGGAGGAGATTCGTGGGGCCTCACTTGACGGGTCTCCGATCCTGGCGACACTCGTGGAGCTCATCGATCTCGCGGGCGATCCGAATGCTTTCCTCCGTACGGTCGAGTTGCAGGACAAGTTCAGGGAGGAGGCGCCGACCGGCTGGGCCCTCGTGGCCGCGGCCGCGGCGCAGGGTCTCCTGGTGGTTCCCGAGCGGCCGGACATCGCCTCGCGCCCTCCGGCCGGGAGCGAGTTCTCCGAAGAGGACGAGCCCGATGAGGACGACGGAGGAACGGCCCCCGCGACGGATGAGCCAACGACGCCGCCGACGCCTCAGGAAGTCACCCCGGAAGATCAGGATGATCTGGCCGACCTGGACGCCTTTCTGGAGGCCAACCTGACGCAGCCGGAGGAGACGTCGCCACGGAAACCCAATGTCGCGGGAGCCGTTCCCCTCGCCCCCGTTGCCTCCGCGGCCGAAATCGCCGCCGTGGAGGTCGGCCCAGAGGAACAGGAGCGGCCAGAGAGGACATTGGCCGATCCCGTCCCCGTCTCGCAGCCGTCCACCGACCATGTGCAGGACCTTCCCCCGGAGTTGGTGGCGGCAGAGGCCAAGGCGATCCGCGCCGAACAGCTGGGCCTGGCGGCCTGGCTCCGGGCGGCAGCGGGCCGTCCCAGCGCCGAGATCAACGTGCGGCGGTGTGCCGCCATGGCCGCCGAGATGAGCGAGTTCGCCGGACGGCTGTCGGCGGCATTCACCGAATCGGCCGCGGAAGTGACGTCAAAGGCACTCGGCGATGACACCGCCGGACAATTGCTCGGCTGGGCGGCGGCGATGCGCGCCGGTCTGGTCCATCCCACGCCGGAGACCGCCCGGCTGCTTGAGGACCTCTCCCCCGTGGTCTCCAATTTCCCGGCACTGACCGCGTACGGAGACGCCTTCGCCAAGGTGGTTCAGGACGGCGCCTATCTCGTACCGGGGCTGTCCGGAAGAATGCGGAACACCTCACAGGCCGAGAGCAGCCAAAAACACGCCTCCTCGGTCGCGGCGAAGCTCCTTGAGGACGGCCCGTCCCGGACGATCAAATTCCAACGTGCCACCGAGGTGTGGAAGTCCCTGCTTCAGGAAAGCTCACCGCTGGGTAGCATTCTCACCATCGCGGCCCACAACGACACCTCTCAGGCGCGAAAAGCGGGCCTTGAACTCAAAAAACTCCGCGCCGCTCAGGTGATCGACCGGATGATCGACACCGAGGCCAAGAAACAGACTTCGAACCGTGGGAGCAACCGCATCCACTCCGGCGCGCGGATCAAGTTGGTAGAGAAGGTCAACAAGGCCCTGGACAGCGTGGCGGCCTGGGTGACAGCCGTCCGCGAGGTGGAGGCGCTACGCACCGACACCTCCGGCGTCCCCTCGGTTGTCGGAAAACTGAACGACCTGCGCACGGTGGTCAATCACGACAGGGCTCGCGCCGAGGAAGAGCTCACGAGGCTCGCCGCCTCGGCGGAACCACTGGCCGCCGCCGCCGTGGCCGCCGCGACGCTGATTCACGACACCCTGTCCCTGCTCGACGGAAGCTCTCCACCGGAGTCCGAACCCGCGATCGCCAACGTGCTCAACGGCGATCTCCTGTTCTCCCCCGAGATCAGGGTCGACGCCGACACGTTGACCCCGTACGCCCCTCCTTCCCTGAGCCGGCTCCTCCCCCTGTGCGGTGAGGACGGCCGGGACTGGCGGGCTGCCTTCACCGCACGTGCCGATCTCGGCGACCACGAGGGCACCCGGGCCATCCTCTCCGTCCTGACGCACCAGGACCACGCACTCGCGGCGGAACTCCGGCAACGCAGGGAGAAACTCGTTGATTCGGCTCGGCATGCGCGCAACGACCGGATCGAGGAGATTCACGATCAGGTCGCCGAATGGCGTCGTGACGGTGTGCTTCCCGAGGTCGTCGCCACCCGCTTCTCCGGAACGCTCCAGACACTCGCCGGTGACGAGCGGGACGATTTCGGTGTCATCTCCGGCGCTCTCGACCGGCTGAAGCAGGAGGCCATCGGGATCCGCGACGCCAGGATCACCGCGGAGCTGGAGCAACTGACGGACCTCGGCGCCGAGAACTCCGACGTCGCCGCGGCCCAGGAGCGGATCAGATCCTTCATCGAAGCCGGTGACCTGACCACGGCCCAGGAGTTCACGGCACAGGCACAGGCTGGAAAGCAGTTGCCCGAACTCTCTGATGCCGTCGATCACCTCGACCGCTTCTTTCCACGTTTTCCCAAAGCCTTCGAGGACACCTCCTCCCGCTCGACGGGGCGACAGCGGAGACCGGAGAGCGCCGACTGGTTCCAGAAACTCAAGGACGCACTCAAGTTCGGAAACGATATCGCCGATCCCCGGCTCAGCGGCATCCTGGCGCAGACCGGACTGTCGATCTCCGACATGCCGAGAGGGCGGCACGGAGTATCCGAATACGGACTTCGGAACTGGCAGGCCATGGCGCAGGGACCGAAGGGTGCGGGAAATCTGAGATCCGCCATCGCGGCCGTGCTGCAGATGATCGGTCTGGAGGGAGAGCAGGATGCCGATCCCAGCGAGGAGCAGAATCGCATCTGGGTCACCCTGAACCAGGTGCGCACGATCGGCGACGCCCTGCTGCCTTCCTTCGGGTCCAGAATGAGCCCGTCAGGCGACCGCCTCCGGCTGCTCCTTGTCTGGAAGTCCCCCGGTCCACAACAGGTCATCGAATGGTTGAAGGACCAGCCGGAGGGCCAGACCGTCCTGGTCTTCTATTTCGGAGTCCTCACGGTGGAGCAGCGGCGTCAGCTGGCCGCGGCCGGTCGCAAGCGCCCCACCCCCGTGGCGGCCGTCGTCGATCACGCCGCGATCTGCTACCTCGCCTGCCTGCCCGAGGCCAACTGGACCTCGACGGTGAGCCTGCTCGCGCCGTTCAGCTCCGCCAACCCGTACGCGCCCACGGGCGACGTGCCGGAAGAGATGTTCTATGGACGCTCGGACCAGCTGCAGGAGGTCACCAGCCGGACGGGGTCCTCGTTCGTCTACGGCGGCAGGCAGCTCGGGAAGTCCGCGCTGCTTCGCAAGGCCGAGCGGCACATCCAGAAGACCGACAAGGATCGAAAGATCATTTTTGAGATCATCCAGGACATCGGGCGGGTGGCGCCGGTCGAGTCGCTCTGGCCCATGCTCGCCAGGAAACTCTCCGCGGCCGAGATTCTTCCCGAGTCGGCGAGAACCCTCTCTGACGCGAAGGAAATCTGCCGCGGCGTGGAGAAGTGGATCAAGAACGACCACACGCGGCAACTGCTGATCCTGCTGGATGAGGCCGACGAGTTCCTCAACGAGGATGCCCGCCGCGCGTCGTTCAGCAATGTCATCGCCCTGCGTAACCTGATGAACGAGACCGACCACAGGGTAAAGGTCGTCTTCGCCGGCCTGCACCAGACCGCTCGCTTCGAGAGCCTGCCGAACCAGCCACTGGCACATCTCGGAACACCCATCGCGATCGGACCGCTCGATCCGCAGGACGCGTTCAATCTGCTGACCAGGCCGTTGGCCGCGCTCGGCCTACGTTTCCCCCCCACCCTCGCCTCTCGGGTGATCGCCGAGGCCAACAACGCGCCTGCCCTGATCCAGCTCTTCGCGGAGTCCTTACTGACCCGCCTGCGACGGCTTCCCGCCCTGCAGACGGCACTGCCCTACGAGATCACTCGTGAGGATGTGGACGCCGTCTGGCGGGACAAAAAGCTGGCCCGAGGGTTCCGTGATCGCTTCGAGTGGACCCTCAACCTGGACAAGCGTTACAAGGTCATCGCCTACGCCGTGGCGTTCAACTCTCTCGACGCGGGAACCGACGCCACGATGACGGCGGGCGAGTTGCGAGCCGCCTGCCAGGAATGGTGGCCGCAGGGATTCAAGGACTCATCCAGCGACGGTTTCCGCGGGCTCCTCGAAGAGTGTGTCAACCTCGGCGTTCTCGCCGCCGACCGGGAGCGTTACCGGCTGCGCACTCCGCACATCCTCAACCTGCTCGGCGGTGCCGACGAGGTCGTGGCGGTCCTGGAACAGGCTGAGAGTTTCGAGCAGGCCGACTCGTTCGACGCCCAGTCTTACCGTGCCGCCTACCTGGGGCGGCGTGAGCGATCGCCGCTGACCGGTAGCCAGGTCTCCTGGCTGCTACGCCGGCAGAACATGCTCCATCTGATCACCGGCTCGAAGGCACTGCAGATCGACCGAGTGGCCGTCGCGCTCCAGGAGGAGGCCAGACGGCACGGCCAGGCACAGGTGTGGCGGGTCGGCGAAAGCGGTCTCACCTTCGACGGGGCGGTGCAGCGGGCCAGTAGCGGTTTGGGCCACAAAATCATCATCACCGATCTTTCGGGCTTTTCGCTCACCAAAGTGACCGATATCGTACGAACGGCCTCCCGCGCGGTCTCTCTGTCCAGCGGCGGCACCCTTGCCATCGTCATGATTGCCCCTCCGGAGCACGCCCTTCAGTGGCTGACGATCGGCCGAGGAACGGACACGGCCGGAGACGGCACCGATGACCTGGCCGGCGCGGCCAACCTCGTGGAATTGCAGCCGTTCAACCGGCCCGGCGTACGGCAGTGGATGTACGAGGAAGGACTGGGTTTTCAGGACGAGGCCAGTCAAGGAGCCCTGTTGCGCGTCACCGGCGGATGGCCGGTCCTGATCAGCAAGGTGATCCAGGAGCTGAGCAGGCCCGACACCGATCGTGAGCACGCCCTGGAGTCCTGCCGGACGCACCTGAACCGGGCACCGGGTGAGTTCGTGAGGGCCACGGGGGTCCTCTCCAGCAGGGCGCTGAGCGCTGCGTGGAATGAACTCGTACGGCAGACAGAGATCACCGACGATCCGGAGACAATCGCGGGCTTTCTCGCCCTGGCAGGAGCGGACGAGGACGGGCACCCACTCTCCGAGGCTCTCTTGCGACAGGAACACTACGCCTCCACCATGGATCTGGTCGAGGTGCTTCGTACCCTGGGCGCGCTCGTGCTCCGCGCCGATGGCAAGCTCGAACGCGAACCCGTCCTCATGCAGGCGACCCGGCGGATGGGGCAATCACAATGACGTCGGATCCACTGCTGCCGATACTCCGCGCAGCGGCCGAGGTGTTCCTCTCCCGCCCGGCTCTGGCCGGGCGGGAACACGAACACGACACCGATCGATTCGTCACCGCCCGGCGGCAGATGCTCATCGATGCGCTGCTCAGGTTCCCTGAGCTTCGTGCCCGCCTCCGCGGGGATTCACGGATCCCCCGCGACCAATCGGAGTCAGGCGTTCTCGCGGTGCTGCTTTCATCGGCCGATGACGATGTCGTCCGGACGGGGCTCCGGCTGGCAGAACGGCTGGACAAGATGAGCCACCTCCAGCAGACCCGGCTGCGGCGACACCAGAAGAAGATCGACGAATTACGGGTCCGGCTGGAGCGGGCCAACGGCCGGAACGAGCATGCGGTCGCGGAACTCCGGAGCACCAGAGCCGCCCTCGGAGACGCCGAGAAGCGTGCCGAGGAACTGGGCGTCCAGGTGTCCGCTCTCCAGCGCCGTCTCCGTGATCCGCATACGACCGCGGCCAGTCTCCTCGCCGCCTTGCAGCAGCCACCCGACATCTCCGAGCGCGGACCAGAAAGCCGGGATCCGCGTAATCGCCAGACCTCCACCACTCCTCCTGTTCCGCTCGTCGCGCTCGCGGCGAAGGCTGCGGGCATCGAGTCCGAAACGCTTGTCGCAGCACTCCAGGCGATCGTGGCTCCTCCGGACAGCGCGCCGGAGCCCCGGGTGACCGTCACCCGGGAACTTCATCTGCGCGTCCTGCCCCTCGGGGGCGCCACCGAGATCGGTGGCTCGTGCGTGCTCATCGAAGCCGGTGGCACCCGTCTGCTGGTCGACGCCGGGTTGCGTCCCGGTGATCCGGCTCAGCCACCACGTGACATCGATCAGGCTCTGAGCGGACCGATCGACGCCGTGGTGGTCACCCACGCGCACACGGACCACTGCGGGTATGTCCCCGCGCTGGTCGAGCGGATGCCACGGCTGCGAGTGATCGCCACCCCGGCGACCGTACAGTTGATGCCCGCCATGTGGGCCGACTCCGCGAAGCTGATGGGCCGGCGGCAGCGTACCTACAGCAGTTGGGGGGTGAGTGGCGAGGCCCTCTACCAGCGCGATGCCGTTGAGGCCGCAGCCCAGCGCTGCGAAGAAGTCCCGTACGGCGTACGACGCCGGATCGGAGACATCACGCTTGAACTTTTCCCGGCAGGCCACATCCTTGGGGCTGCCGGAGTCGTCGTTCAAGCCGGTGACCAGCGCGTCGTCATCACCGGCGACATCTCCGGGTTCCGCCAGGAGACCGTGGACGGCTACGAGATCCCGGACGTGGCACGCGAGGCGGACCTGCTCGTGATGGAGTCCACCTGCTGCGGCGAGATCCACGACGCGCGGGAGACCCGCGTCACCGACCTGGTCCGGGCCGTCGAGGAGGTCTACTCGGCGGGGGGACGGGTCCTCATTCCCGCCTTCGCGCTCGGCCGCGCCCAGGAACTCGCGCTGATCATGCGAGACAGGCTGTCCCATGTGCCGGTGTTGCTCGACGGGATGGCCGCGGACGTCACCTCCTCTTTCGAATCCATCACCGCCGACCGCGGCTCCCCGCTGCGCATCCTCGGCGAGAACGTGGCACGGGCCAACCGCCCCGACGACCTCGACACGTTCACCTCCGGAGTGGTGATCACCACGTCGGGCATGCTCACCGGGGGACCGGCCGTACAGTGGGCGGCCCGCATCCTGCCCGAGGCCAACAGCGCGCTGTTCCTCTCCGGCTACCAGGACGAGGAGTCCGGCGGTGCCAGACTGCTCAGACTCGCCGAGGGGGGCGCCTCGTATCTGCCCATTGACGACCACGGCGTGGAGAGAAGGATTCCCCTCAGGGCCCGTGTCGAGATGATGCGCCTGTCGGCACACGCCGACAGGCGGGGCCTGCTCGAAATCGCCGACGAGGTCGCGGCCAAGGAGGTGATGCTGGTGCACGGCATCCCGCCACGACAGCGTGACTTCGCCGACATCCTGCGGATACGCCACCACCACACGGCACCGGCCGGCCCCTGGCGCGAAGGAGGATCGGTCTGACCACGGGTTGTTCTTCTATGGCCGGGCCCTGGAGGAACCGCACGAGGCGGGAGTCTAGGTCGCGACCAGTGGGTGCTGTCACAGGGTGCGGTCGACTGGCAACGCCGCACCATGAGCGGCTCCTCGGCAACGACCCAACGGGCTCACGTTCAACACCGCGCTACCGCGCGAACTCGCCGTCGAGACACTGGCCGCCCGCCTGGCCGACTTCTCCGCCGCGGCCTCCGTGCTCGGCGAGCCCACACGTCTTCTGGTCCGGTGATGAGGGAGGGACCCATGATGGTCGCGCAGCGCTACGAGTTGCGGCAGCCGATAGGCCGGGGCGGTATGGGGGAGATCTGGCAGGGCGTCGACCTTCACCTGAACCGCAAGGTCGCCGTGAAGCGGGTCCGGCGCGACAGGGTCACCGAGGAGGCCATCCGGCGGTTCAGGCGCGAGGCGCGGATCATGGCCCTGCTCCGTCATCCCGGTGTGCCCGCCGTCCATGACTTCGGGCAGGACGACTACGGGTTCTTCCTGGTGATGGAGTTCGTCGACGGATGGCCCGTCACGCACGTGCTCGACGCGCACGAGAGGCTTCCCCTCTCGTGGACCGCCCTGATCGGCGCGCAGCTGTGTGCCGTGCTGTCGGCCGCCCACGCCCGCTCGCTCGTGCACCGGGACCTGAAGCCGGGCAATCTCATGCTGTGCCGCGATGCGACCCTTGTCGTCCTGGACTTCGGGGTCGCGACGGTCCAGGGGTCTCCTGACTTCTCGGTGATCACCGGGACGATGGGTGCTCCGGGAACCGAGATGTACATGGCTCCCGAGCAGTTTCGTGAGGGGACGACCAGCGCGCTGACCGACCTGTACTCGGTGGGCTGCATCCTCTACGAGATGCTCACCGGCCGTCGGGTCGTTCATCCGGCAGGCTTCGTCACCGAGACGAGCGGACATTTCAGCACTCCTTCGGCATCGCTGGGAGCCGCGGCGCCGAAGGAGTTCGGCGAGCTGGTGATGGCATTGCTGGAGAAAGCCCCTGAGCGGCGTCCACAACGCGCCGACGAGGTCTTCCACCGTCTCCTGCCGTTCGTACGCGACCTGCCTCCGCTGCCCGGTGTCGTCGATCGGGCGACAAAGCCGATCCACCTGTACGCCGAGGCGCTGTCCAGGGTCAGCTGGTGACCAGCGTCATCGCCTCGGCGGCCGTCGGCCGACCTCCAGGATCCTTGGCGAGGCAGGCGGCGAGCGGAGCCTGGAGCGCCGTCGGCAGCACGGACAGATCCGGGTGATGAGTGATGATCTTCCGGTAGACGAGAGGCGTGGAGCCGGCGTCGAAGGCGTGCCTGCCCGTGGCGCCGAAGAGCATGGTCGCGGCCCAGCTGAAGACGTCGGAGGCCGGACCGACGTGCTCGCCGGAGATCTGCTCGGGAGACATGTAGGCCATGGTGCCCTTGAGGACACCCGAGGTCATCGT
The DNA here is from genome assembly GCF_040635605.1 of Streptosporangium sp. NPDC006930. NCBI lineage: Bacteria > Bacillati > Actinomycetota > Actinomycetes > Streptosporangiales > Streptosporangiaceae > Streptosporangium > Streptosporangium sp. NPDC006930. The sequence continues at coordinate 175,832 of NZ_JBEYID010000012.1, forward strand.
GACCTGGTCCAACGCTCTCGCGATCCCGAAGTCGATCACTCGGGGGCCGTCGGGGCCGAGCAGGACGTTGGCCGGTTTGAAATCCCGGTGCACGATGCCCGCGGCGTGAATGCCCGCGAGCGCCCCGGCCGTCCCGATGGCGAGCCGGGTCAGACTGTCGCCGTCCCTCGGTCCTTCCCTCCGCACCAGCCGTTCCAGTGAAGGGCCGGGCACGTACTCGCTCACGATGTAGGCCACGTCCCCCATCACGCCGACGTCGATCACCTTCGCCGTGGCGAAAGGACGCACCCGCTGCGCCATCGCGGCCTCCCTGACGAAGCTCTCTCGTTCGGCCGCGCCACCGATGATCCGGCTGTGCAGCACCTTGACCGCCACCCGCAGCCCGCCAGGGCCGTACGCGAGGTAGACCGCGCCCTGTCCTCCTGCACCGATCTTCCGGTCCAGTCGGTACGGCCCGATCTCCCCGAAGGGAAGGGATCCGGACGCGGTGTTCGCCGGATACCGGGGGGACGGGGAGAAGGGGGAGATCGAGACGGGAGGAGATGACGGAGGTGGGGCCGGGGCCGGGCTCGGGTACGCCTGGTAGGCCCGAGAGGCGGGAGCCTGGTACGGCGAGGTCGGCGGTGGGGTCGGGTGAGCCCGGTAAGGGGAGGTCGGATGCGTCGGCGCCCGGTATCGAGGCGGAGGCATGGGGTTGTACTGCCAGTCCCTCGGAGGGGGATGGATCATCGACCGGCTTCGGAATGCGGATGACCGAAGCGCGAACGCATGCACCGTACCGCCCAGCCAGTTTACGACGATCATGATTCCCGTGATCACCTCGACCGGCGCCTCCTTCGTCGCGGGGTCATTGTCGCTATAGATCCCGGAAATGACGACGAACGCGAGCAGAATCACACCGTAGACGCCGGTCGCGAATCCGGCGATCCGGCTTTTCAGCTGCACCGCGGCGTGTCCGATGATGAAGGGGGTCACGAATCCGGCGGTGTACAGCGGGGCCAATGCCCAGATCAGGCTGAGCGGGAAGTTCCACCAGGGTGGCCGAGCGGGAAGACGCCCATCGACATTGTGGTGATGGCGAGGTGCGGGGCCACCGGCTGAGAGCACGGAACGAATAATACGGACCCACCGCCGACACCGAGGAGAACAGCGATTACGGAACCTCCATTTCGGGAAACCTCCCGGACCGAATCCAAGCCCGGGGCCGGCTCTCGATCGTTATGACATCGGGCCGACGGGCGAAGACCGGAAGCCCGGTGGTCCCGGGCCCATCGAGCCTCGATCCGATCAGGGTGTGAACGAGGTCCACCGACAGCGATACACATCACTTGGATGAGTCACAGCTATTTTAGTTGTGCGCTGAGTTCACACATGATTCACTGGCATGGCACAGCACACCGCCATCGGAGAGCGAGACCCGCCATGCACGGAAACCCTCAGCAGCCGCAGTACGGCTACTCCCAGCTCCCTCCCCCGCCCGTGATCGTGCAGCGGAAGGGGGGCGGCTGCCTGCGCGCGTTCCTCGTCGGCGCCGCCGTGCTGGCCTGTCTGGTGGTGATCGGCGGCCTCCTCGGCGGAGGCGGCAAAAACGGTGAGGACTCCACGGGTTCGGCCGACACCACGGTCGCCGAGGCCGCCGCACCCGCGAAGAAGACCGAACCCAAGCAGGCCGGACTCGGCGACACCGTCATGGACGGCAAGTTCTCCTTCAAGGTCACCAAGGTCGAGAAGGGCGTCCAGCGAGTCGGCGGCGAATACCTCGGCTCCGACGCCCAGGGGCAGTACGTCCTGGTGCACGTCACCGTGAAGAACATCGGCGAGGAGTCCCAGCTGTTCAGTGACTCCTCACAGAAGCTCATCGACGCCCGGGGCAGGCAGTACGACACCGACTCCGGCGCCGCCGCCCTCGGGCTGAAGAATTCCAACGCCTTCCTCAACACCATCAACCCCGGCAACACGGTCAAGGGGATCCTGCTCTTCGACGTCCCCAAGAACTTCAAGATCAAGGCGATCGAACTCCACGACTCCGTCTTCTCCGACGGCGTCACCGTCGCCTTGAACGACTGACGACACACCCGCTGCCGGATGGCGACGCTCCGGCCGCTCTGGAACCCCGGGTCTCGAATCCCTCGGGAACCCGTCGAGCATCACCCCCTAATGTGAATTCCACGGGGATCCGGCCAGCGTCGGTTGCCTGGGGTCGAATCATTCGGGGACCTGTCCGGGTTCGTCGACGACTCCCGCCGCGACCTCGGCGGTCGCGAAGACGCTCCCCTTCGAGAAGGCCACCTCGCCGTTGATGAGGTAGTCCCGCAGGTATTCCGTCCGCGAGCCGAGATAGTTGTAGGTCGTGCCGTCGAGGACGACGTAGGAGCGTGCGACGACCTCGCCGTTCTCGTCGCGCTGCGTGCCGGAGCCCGGAGAGCCGGATTCGTAGGCGATGCCCATGCCCGACCTGCCCACCGCGTCGCGTACGCCGAGGTCCACCCGGACTCCGGGGATCCTGGCGAGGGCGCGGAAGATCGCGGCCTCCAGCTTGGGCGGCATGTACTCCTCCTGGCCGAGGTAGAGCGACAGCACTCGGAACGCCCGTGCGTCCGGGTGCTCGTGGAGACCGCGCTCCTCGACCGGCTTGTCCCTCCAGTGCAGGTCGCCCTTGACGTGGTCGAGCAGCTCGTCCGGGTCGGTGGGCAGCTTGGCCAGCCTGTCCGCGTACTGCCGGGGGGACAGGTCGTCGTCACCCGGGTCCGGCTCGATCGTCCGCCTCTGCATCGGGCGCGAGCCCAGCCGGGTCGCCTGCTCGGTGCCGTCGTAGCGGGTCCAGTACTCCTGCGTCTCGACCGCGCCGTCGGCGGGCTGCATGACGACGCTCTTGCGGTACAGCCACTGGTCGGGACGGGGCGAGGTGTCCTCGGGCCGGCGCTTCTCGGCCGTCAGCGCCGCCTGCCGCAGCACGACCTGCGCGCTCACCGGCGTCACCTCCACGATGGCAGGCGGCGACACGACCGGCCGGCCGTCGTCGTTCACCACCACGACCACCGCCGCGATCGCCACGGCGGCCGTCATCGCCGCCGTCGTGACCATCGGCAGCGAGAGTACGGGACGGAACCGGCGGGGCCGCAGAGAACGCGCCCGCAGCGCGCGCAGGCGGTCGGCGTCGGGCTCGGGCGCGTCCGCCCGCAGCTCACTCAGCAGCTTCAGGTCATCCACGGCCGGTCTTCTCCTCCGAGTTGTTCGCGATATCCGAGACGGCGGACGGGTCGACCCCGCCCAGGGCATCGCGGGTCTTTCTCCTGGCACGGTGCAGGCGTGAGCGCACCGTGCCGATGGGCACGCCGAGCGCTCGCGCCGTCTCCTCGTAGCTGAAGTCCGCCCAGGCGATCATCAACAGCACCTCGCGATCCTTCGGCGACAGCGTGGCGAGCGCCCTCACCAGATCGCGCTGCGCCGCCGAGGCCGCCACCCGGGCCTCCACCCGGTCGGCGTAACTCTCGGCGACTTCGTCCACCCCGGTCCTGGCCAGCGAGAGGTACGCCCTGACCTCGGCACGGCGGTGCTTGCCGATGAGGTTGGCCGCGATGCCGTACAGCCAGGGACGGGCATTGGGGTAGTCGGTGTCGTAGCGTCCGAGCCGCCGGAAGGCGGTGAGGAACGTCTCGGAGACGATGTCGTCGGCCATCGAGTCCCCCAGGCGCCGCGTCACATAGCGATGCAGGGCGGGGGCGTGTCGGTCGAACAGCACCGAGAACGCGGCGGGATCACGCCGGGCACGCTTGATCACCTCCGCGTCGTCCGGATCCGTCTTCGTACCCAAGCGTGAACTCCGTTTCCTCGGTCCGGTCACTCTCTTTCACCCGGTGCCGTGAATCGAGTTCTCCACACCCGCGCTCGGTGCTCACCGCACGACGCCGTCCGCGTCCGCCACCGTCGGTCCGGCGCGATCTTCTCCGCGACGGACCGTTCCCTCCGCCGACATGCGCGCCGTATGCCAAAATGATCACTCTCCCGGAGGCGTGAATCGGTCCATCCGGATTACCGAAAAGGCAGTCAACGCCATCAGGAGAGGATGTCGGTTGTCCGTGACGGATCTGGAGCCCGCCTGCGAGCTTCGCGAGCTTGCCGATCACCCCCACCTGGCGGCCCGTCAGGACCAGCTACGTGATCTCGCGGACGCGGTCGCCGATCCCGAGATGGCCGGGCACTGGTGCGAGGTCGACCTGTTCGCCGCCTTCTCCCCCGACGACACCATCCTGGTGGACGAGGAACCGGCGAAGACCACGTCCTCGCCGAGGAGGCCGGGATGGCGACGTGGGCTCGGCGGCGCCGTCGGTCCCGCCCTCGTCTTCGTACCGATCTTCATCACCTGGCTCGGCCTGATGATGGCGACCGGCGCCTACGGCGACCTCCTCGCGGCCGGTGGCCTGGAGGCGGCCCGGCGGCCCTTCCTGGAGATGTGGCAGCAGGGCTTCGGCGGCCGGTTGCCCGCATTCTTCAAGTTCGACAACATCGCGCTCTGTACCCTCGCGGCCATCTTCTGCCTCATCTGCTGGACCGTGTTCGAGAACGTCACCCGGAACACCAGGGAGGACGCCTCGGAGCGGGAGCTGCGTGCCCTCCGCGTCCGGCTCCGCAGGGCGCTGACCGGGGCGAGCCTGGTGCTCGGACAGGTCCGTCTCTCCGCACCGGAGCGGTTCGGCGCCGAGCTCAGCAAGGCGGCGGCCGACATCGGCTTCGTCGGGACCACGGCGCGCAAGGTGCACACCGAGCTGGTCGAGGCGCTCACCCTCACCCTGGAGGCCACCCGTAAGACCACGGACGCACTGGCCGGTAGCGCGATCGACGTGCGCGACGCCGTCGAGCACCTGGGCGGGCACCTGGCAGCCGTCAACAGCACCTGTGACGACCTCGCCGCGGCGGTGGCCCGCTTCTCGGCCGTGATCGACACCGCGGGATCCACGGCCGGCCAGGCCGTCACCGACGTCGGGAACCAGTTGTCGACGACCATCTCCCGGACCACCCTCGACATGCGCCAGGCGTTCAACAACGAACTCGTACGATCCATCACGTCGGTCCAGGGCAGCGTCTCCGGCCTGAACCTCCGGATCGACGAGCTGGTCGGCGTGACGGCGAACATCGGCCACGCCGTCGACCGCGCGGCCATCTCGATCGATTCCGTCGGCTCGTCGACGGAGAAGGCGGTCGACCAGCTCGGCGCACGGGTCACCGACACCATCGCGGGCACGGCCAGAGAGCTTCACCGGACCTTCGAGGGCGCCGGTACGGAAATCCGGGAGGCGCTGGAGAGCTGGTCCGCCGTCGCCCGAACACACACCTCCCCGATCGACGCCGAAACCGGCACCGGCACCGGCACCGATGGAACAGACGACAGCGGCGGCGACGAGCCGGACTCACAGCGGAAAGTCCGAACCTCGCAATGACCACCCGCAGAAGAACCTCCACCACGACCCTGTTGGCCGGCTGGCTCTTCGCCGACCTGCTGCTCGGACTCACGATCATCATGCTGGGCGCGCAGGCGCCGCCCTCCTCCCCCACCGACCTCGTGACGGACGGCACCCGGTTCCAACCGGACCCCCTCCAGTCCCCGCCCGACTCGACCCGGCCTCCGAGCGAAGAGCCACCGGCGGAAGGGCCTTTCGCCGAGAAGCCCCTGGAGGAGGCCTCGGGAAGAGAGCTCCGGACCGAAGATCCCAAGGAGGAGAAGGGCCCGGTCAAGAAGGAACCCGAAGAGAAGAGTCCTGCCCGGCCCGGCCCTTCGCCGTCCCCCTGCACCGGTCTCGTCGGAGGCGTCCGGGCGAAACCGGTCACGCTCTCGTTCCGGGTCACCCCCGGCGCCGGTGACGGCGTACTGGCCGCACAGGTCCGCCAGGAGTTACGCAGGCACCGGGACAGACTCGCCGGACGGCGCGTCGGCATGCTTCTCACCTTCGGCTCCGACGACGGTGCCAGGGGCGGCGTTCAGCTCGCCTCCAGGGTCAACGCGGCCATCCTCGAGGCGTACCCGGGCACCTTCGGCACGGCCGTGACCCGTGACTTCCACGACCTCTCCGCCCCGAGCGGGTCGATCTCCGCTGAGATCTACTTCGTGACCCACGGCTGCTCCCCCACGGCCCCGACGTCGTTCGACAAGTGAACGGGGTCCCCCATCGAGTGACGTGCGGGCCGGCGAACCAGCCCTTTTGGCTCCGTCATCCGGCGATCCGGACGCGCCGCACGGCCAGGTGGAACGCCGCTTCGGCAGGCTCAAGCAGCGGCGGGCCGTCGCGACCCGCTTCGACCGGCTCACCGGTCGCTACCCGGCAAGCGCTACTCGGTAGGGCGCCGCCATGGCATGCCTCATGCTCCGGCAGCGCCCTACCGAGCCCTGCCGAGCCATCAGACCTCCCTAGTAGCGGGGTTTGCGGCTCAGGGCGATGCCGGCCACCAGGAAGATGCCGCCGATCACCCCGGCGCCTATCGCTCCCGGAGTGTTGGCGGGGGTGCTGCTCGCCTGGAAGACGGCGGTGACGATGCCCATCACGCCGCTGATGTAGCAGAAAATCGTGATGAAGATCTTGACGTTGGTGCTCACTGGATTCCTTCGGTGGGGCGACGGCCGTCTGTGGGCGCGTCGGGGGCGGTACCGGCTGCGGTGAACCCGAGGAGCATCACCCAGGCGTTGGGGTCTGCGCGGAACCGGTTCCAGCGGTCGGCGGCGAGGGCGAACTCTCGAAGCGACAGCACACCGGCCGCGAGGAGCGGCTGCAGCCGTCCCGGGCCGAGGTGGGGGGCGAAGTCATCCGTCGGTCGGGTGTCGTTGGTCGTGGCGAACGGGCGAAGGGCGACCTCCGTGAAGCCGGTGTCACGTAACAGGCGGGTGAGACGGCGGCCGATCGTGCGGTCACCGCCGGCGGCCTGCTGGGTCGCCGCCATCTTGGCGTGGATCCCGGCGAGTTCCGGGTAGGTCGGGTCCGCCAGGCCCCAGCAGGAGGCGTCCACCTCGGTGACCAGGACGCGGCCACCCGGGCGGAGGATCCTGCGGGCTTCCGCGAGGGCCGGTGCGGGGTCGGGAAGATGCTGAAGGACGTACCTGAGGAGTACGTATCCCACACTCGCCGTTTCCAGCGGCAGGTCGGCGGCGTCGGCGACGATGAGTTCGGCACCGGCACCCTCGGCGTGGGCGAGCAGGTCGGGGTCGATGTCCACGGCGACGAGCGACAGGTCGGGCATGGCCCGGCGCAACCGCCTGGTGATCGCGCCAGACCCCGCGCCGACCTCGACGAGCGGGCCGTTCGACGCGGTCAGTCCCAGCTCGCGCAGCAGGCTCAGCTCCTCGTCGAACGAGAGCGCCGCCTGGGCCTCCAACCGTGCCAGCTCTCCTGCCATCCCACCCGCCGTGGTGGCGGCGGGGTTGTACGAACCGGCGTTCGGCGCCGAGGCTGCGGGGGTGGCGGGGGCTCGCCGGATGGGAACGGGCCGTGCGGTGTCGTGGCCGGTGACGGTCGCCGCCGGTGGCGGAGGGGTGTCGTGGCCGTTGTCGGTCGGATGAGCAGCGGTGGCCGGGGGCGGAGGGGTGGGGACGGTGGTCATCGGGGGCTCACGGTCATGCGCATGCCGTGCTTCGGCCGTAGCGTCACCAGCGCCTCCGGCTCCACCGGGAAGCCGGGTTCCAGCGTGAGCCGTACCGACTGGGCCAGCATCGCGAGGACCAGCGTCGCCTCGGTGAGCGCCAGGTGCCGGCCGATGCAGACACGCTCGCCGCCGCCGAACGGCAGGTACAGGTGGCTCGGCAGGTCGGCGCCGTCGAAGCGGTCGGGTACGTACGCATCCGGGCGGTCCCAGTAGCGAGGGTCGCGGTGCAGGACCCACTGGCTGACGCACACCAGCGTGCCGGGCGCCACCGGATGGCCGTCGAGCTCGTCGTGACCGGTCGCGCGGCGGGAGATCAGCCAGACCGGGGGGTACAGGCGCATCGCCTCCTGCACGGCCCGGCCGCACAGTGGCAGGTCGAGCAGGTCCGCGGCCGTGGGCCGGCGTCCGCCCAGGACGTGGTCGACCTCGGCGCGGATCCGTTCCGCCTCCTCGGGATGGCGGTCCAGGAGGTAGAGGGTCCAGGTCAGGGCCTTGGCGGTGGTCTCGTGGCCCGCCATGATCAGGGTCAGCACCTGGTCGCGCAGGTCGGTGTCGGACAGGGAGCCGAGCATGGTGTCGAGCAGGGTGCCGACGGCCTGGGGATCCTGGGGAGAGGCGCGGCGGGCGGCGATCACCGTACGGGTGATCATGTCAAGGAGGGCGCGGGCGCGTACGTAGCCCTGCCGCCTGCGGACGGTGTCGGCGGGATCGGGATCGGGGTCGGGTACGTAGTGGCCGATGAAGCGGTTGACGTCGTCCACCGCCCGGCCGAACCCGTCGCCCGTCCCGCCGAGGTCCACGTCGAGCACCGCGCGGGTCAGGATCGACAGGGTGAGCGAGGTGAGCTGGTGGTCGATCGGCTGGGGGGCGCCGGTCTCGGCGGGGCCGCGCCAGCGTTCCAGCAGGGCGGCGGTCTCGTCGGTGATGATCTCGTCGAAGGAGGCGACCGCGCCCCGGCGGAAGGCGGGGGCGCACAGCCGGCGCTGACGTGACCATTCCGCGCCGGTGCTGGTGAGCAGGCCGTTTCCGAGCAGCGGGCGCAGCATGTGGTCGTCCGGCGTGTTCTTCTTCGTGTAGTTGCCGACGTTGTCCTTGAGGATGTGCCGGGCGAGATCCGGGCGGTGCGCCATGAGGACGGTCTCGCCGTTCGCGTGGTGAGCGGTGACGTCGCCGTACCGGCGGGCCAGGCCGGTCACGAACCCCAGCGGGTCGCTGCGCATGCGTCCCATGTCCACGGGGCTGGACGGGCCGGGGGGAAACCGCGTGCCTGTGGTGGTCACCGACGCCTCCGTTCAACGTACTTAAGTATCCGCATTACGTATTCACGGGTGCCGGATATACGTATTGAGTATTGTTGATGATTCCATCCGTACTGTGGGATGCTGCTAATGTAACACCGCACAGAAGAAGGTATCAATACTTACATGAATGGCACATAAGTTAAGTCTTGGTAAGCGCCGCCCGACATGCGACAGTCCATTTCAGTTGCCGACGCAGAAAGCAGCGGCAAACACCCGAGAGGGAGAATCGCATGGCTCTCGAACCGCAGGAGCGCGCGGAGTTCATCAACGCCTACACCCGTACGCTCATCACCGCCTGGTCGGATGAGGAGTACGCGGCCCGGCTGAACGCGAACCCGCGTGCCGCGCTGGCCGAGTCCGGGCTGGTCGTCCCGGAGGACGCCGAGATCGTCATCGTGCGGCACATCCCCGAGGGGCACGAGGAGGGCAACCTGGACGTCCAGGTGGGTCTGTGGGAGGTGGGCCTGGCGACCGGGCAGTTCGAGTTCCACATCCCTGAGACGCCGGTGGTCGACGCCGCCGAGCTCAGCGAGGGGGACCTGTCCGACATCGCGGCCGGCGCCGCCGACGCGGCCGCCTGCTACTACTGCTGCTGCCCCTGCTGCTGCTGCACCTGATCTCCGGCGCAATTCCGGCATAATTTCCGGCGCCATTTTTAAAATCGCCATGCCGTTCCCGTCAACGTCTCCATCGGAGGAATAAGTCGATGGCTTCCGCCGCCGCGGAAAACGATCCGGTCGCCGTCACCGGCCTGAACAAGCGCTACGGAGAGCACACGGTGCTCACCGATCTGAGCCTGCGGGTGCACCCCGGTGAGGTGTTCGCCTTGCTCGGGCCGAACGGCGCGGGGAAGACCACGACCGTGGAAATTCTCACGGGAGTACGGCGGCGGAGCGGTGGAGACGTACAGGTCCTCGGCCAGGATCCGGCCAGGGACCGTCGGGAATGGCGAGCGCGTATCGGGGTGGTCGGCCAGTCCACCGGCTCCTACCCCGATCTCACCGTGGGTGAGGTGGCGAGACATTTCGCCGCCATGTACCCCAGGCCGCTGCCGCCCACGCAGGTGCTCGACATGGTCGGCCTGGGACAGTACGAGAAGAAGAAGACCACGGAACTCTCCGGCGGCCAGCAGCGCCGCCTGGACGTGGCGGTCGGCGTGATCGGCGACCCAGAGTTGATCTTCCTTGACGAGCCCACCACCGGGCTCGACCCGGTCGCCCGCCGCGAGGCGTGGGAGCTGGTGCGGTTCTTCTCCGGGCGCGGCTGCACGACGGTGCTGACGACCCACTATCTGGACGAGGCCGAGACGCTCGCCACCCGGGTGGGGGTGATCGCGGGCGGGCGCCTGGTGGCCTGCGGGCCGCCGGCCGAGCTGGGCGGGCGGGCGACGACCCCGGCCACCGTGTCGTTCCGGCGATCGGAGTCACTCGCCGGCCGGGAACTTCCCGACCTGCCCCGGGGGGCGGTGCTCGAACCGGGTCCGACGGGCGCGGGCGACCCGGTCACCGTTCTGACCTCGGAGCCGACCCAGCTGGTGAGCCTGCTGGGTGCCTGGGCCGAAACAGAGCTGCCCGAGCTGACTGTGCACCGGCTCACCCTGGAAGAGATCTACCTCAACCTCATCGACCGGCATCGCGAGCAGCCGGAGGAGAACACGTGAGCGTCATGGAATCCGTCCACGCGCCCGGTCGCGGTCTGCTGCCCGACCTGTGGCGGGCCAGTGCCGCCCGGTCGTCGGTCGAGCTGAAGTCGTTCTTCCGCAACAGGCAGTCGCTCGTCTTCACCCTGTTCTTCCCGGTGATCCTGCTGGTGGTGTTCGGCGCGATCTTCACCGGCAAGGTGCAGGGCACCGAGACCGACTTCCGGCAGGTCTTCATGGCGGGCATCGTCGCCGCCGGTGTGATGAGCACCGCCTTCTCCGGGCTCGCCATCAACATCGCGATCGAGCGGGACACCGGTCTCATCGGCAGGCTCGCGATGACGCCGATGCCCAAGGCCGCCTACTTCATCGGCAAGCTGGTGAAGGTCGTGGTGACCACCGTGGTGGAGATGGTGCTGCTGCTGGGCATCGCGGTGACCGCGTTCGGGCTGCCGCTGCCCAGCACCGCGCAGCGCTGGTTCACCCTCGCCTGGGTGCTGACGCTGGGCACCGTCACGTGCGCGCTCACCGGGATCGCCTACAGCGCGGCGATCCCGAACAGCCGCTCGGCCGCGGCGATCGTGACGCCGGTGTTCATGGTGCTGCAGTTCATCTCCGGAGTCTTCTACCCCTTCCACCAGCTTCCCGCGTGGATGCAGAACACGGCCGCGCTGTTCCCGGTGAAGTGGATGGCGCAGGGGTTCCGTTCGGTGTTCCTGCCGGACAGCTTCACGGTCGTGGAGCCGGCGGGCAGCTGGGAGCTCGGCCGCATCGCGCTCGTCCTCGGGCTGTGGGCGGCCGGCGGCCTGCTGCTCACCGCGTTGACGTTCGGCTGGCGCACCGCGCGTGCGCGGTGATCCGTCCAGGTGGGGACGCGTTCAGGTGGGGACGCGTCCCGGCGGGTGATCACGTCAAGGCAGGTGATTCGTCCAGACAAGGTGGTTCGTCCAGGTGAGTGATCCCATCCAGGCGGTGGCTCGTCCAGGTGGGGGATCCCGTCCAGGTGCTTGACCGGGCAGGCCGTTGACCAGACGGGCCGTCGATCGGGATAGCGGCTGATCAGGCAAGCGACAGCAAGGGAACCGACGCGTGACGGCAGGCACTCAGATCCGTCTCCCCGCCCACCTCCCCCATCCCTTCTCCCCCGCGGGACGGGCCGATCCCTATCCAGCCTACGACTGGCTACGTTCCCGCGCCCCCGTCCACCACGACGTGATGTCGCGGCTGTGGCTGGTGACCGGGCACGCCGACTGCTCAGCCGTACTGCGTGACCGGAGGTTCTCGGCGAGCGCCGGACAGCAGGGGCGGGCGCGCGGCGAGGAGTTGCCGCCGTCGATGCTCACCACGGACCCGCCCGACCACACGCGGCTGCGCGCGCCGGGACTGCTGCTGCTTGGCCCCGCGGCGATCGCGTCGGTGGCCGGGGGGGTCGCCGCCGACGTGGACGACCTTCTCGAACGGCTCGCGGGCGAGAGCGTGGTCGACGCGGTCAGGGAGATCGGGGGCCCGCTGTCCACCTCGGTCTTCCTGCGGCTGTTCGGACTGGCGGAGAGCGACAGGAAGGTCTTCGAGCAGCTCGCCCAGGCGGCCTCGATCAACCTGGATCCGCTCGCCGGGCCGCAGGTGGCGGCGCTGGGCAGGTCGGCCATGTCGGAGCTGAGCCGCTTCCTGGACGAGCGTCGCGCGAGCGCCGCGCCCAGCCCGCTGACCCGGTTCGCCGCCGACGACCGGCTCACCCGGGCGGAGATGCTCGGGGTGCTCGGGCTCGCCGTGGTCGGCGGGTGGCAGCCGCTCGCCGAGGCGATCGGCAACGCGCTGTACTGGCTGCTTCCCCGGCCGCAGGCGCTCGCCGCGCTGCGCGGGGGCGGGGACGAGTTCGCGCGTACGGCGATGGACGAGTTGCTGAGGTTGGAAGCGCCGATCCCCTTCACGGCGAGGGTCGCGGTCGAGAACGTGACACTGCCCGGCGGCGAGGTGCCCCGGGGGGCGAGGGTGCTCGCGGTTGTTGCCGCCGCCAACCGGGACCCGGCCGTTTTCGACAGGCCGGGAGAGCTGCTGCTCGACCGGACGCCCAACCCGCACCTCGCCTTCGGCGGGGGGCCGCACTTCTGCCTGGCGGCGCAGCTCGTCCGGCAGACGGGGGCGGTGCTGCTCGCCCGGCTGGCCGGGCGGTTCCCGGCCGCGTCACTCGCCGACGAGAAGCCGGCCTGGGCCGCCACCCTCATCCCCCGGCGGCTGCGCTCCCTCCCGGTGAACCTGGGAGTGGAACCGGGGGGCGGGGATGCGTACTGAGGTTCTCGTGATCGGCGCCGGGGTGAGCGGGCTGACCTGCGCCACCCGGCTGGCCGAGGCCGGGGTACGTACGGCGGTGGTCGAGGCGAGGTCACGGGTGGGCGGGCGGATACGGACGTTTCGTCCTGCGGACGGCGGCCCCTCGCTGGAGCTGGGCGCGCAGGTCGTCCACGGGGACCTGAACCCCGTCCACGGGATCGTGGACACCGAGACGGCGCCGCGGCCGACCGCGGCGCGGGTGGTCAGTGGACGGGTGGGCCGTCCTATGGGGGCGCTGGCCCGCACGCCGCATCCGCCGTGGGCGCTGGAGGCGAGGCTGAACGCCGAGGGCGCCGGGATCGGTGAGTCGGTGAACGACTGGCTCGTGGACAGGGGCGGGCCGTACCCGGTGGCGAGCGAGTGGTTCCGCCAGATCTGGGCCACCGATCCGGAGCGGCTCAGTGCCCGGGGCGTGGCCGAGGCCCATCGGGGGGACACCGCGGGGCGGGGGGAGTTCGTGGTGTCGGGCGGGTTCGACCTGCTGCCGGGGCGGCTGGCCGCGGGGCTCGACGTGCGTACGGACTGCCCCGTCCAGGTGCTCGGCTGGTCGCCGGGGCGGGTCGCCGCGCAGACGCCCGCCGGGATCGTGGAAGCGGAGCGGGTGGTGGTGACCGTGCCGCCCTCGGTCGTGACCCACGGCGCGCTCACCGTCAAGGATCTGCCGGAGCCCAAGGTCGAGGCCGCGCGTGCCCTCGCCGGTGGGGACGGCTGCTGCGTCGTCGCGACCCTGTCCGTGCCCGCGCCGGAGACGGCGTCGGTGTTCGACGCGGACGGGGTCGGCGGTTTCGTGAGCTGCCGCGAGGGGCGTCCCGAGGCGTTGATCGTGGCCAGGGACGCGGCGGCGGCCTACGTGCGCGCCGCGACCACCGGCTCCGGCCTCGCGCCTCTCCTCTCCGTGGCCCTGCCCTGGGCCGCGCGGGCCGAGGTGGTGGGCACCGAGGTCGCCGACTGGGGGTCCGACCCGTGGAGCCGGGGTGCGTTCACCGCGCCGCTGCTGGGCGCCGAGTGGGCTCCGGTGATCTGGGCCGAACCGGTCGCGGACACGCTTTTCTTCGCGGGCGAGGCCACGGTCTCGGGGACGCGCCTGCCGTGGGTTCAGGGGGCGATCGCCAGCGGGGTGATCGCCGCCGACCGGCTCCTGGAGGCGATGGGCTGATGGCATCACATTCGGAAGATCCACAACAGTCGGCGCGGTCGACGACACCGCATCCGGAAAAATCGCGACATCTAGCGCGGTCGGCGGCATCACACCCGGAAAAATCACGATATCCAGAGCAGTCGACAGCACCCCAAGCGCACTCGACGGCACCGCACTCCGGCTGGTACCTGCCCGCCTTCACCTCGGAGCTGGAAGCCGAGGTGACCCCCCTGGAGATCGGCACCCGGCGGCTGGTGGCGGTGCGGACCGAGACGGGGCTCCGCGTCTTCGACGCCGACTGCCCGCACCGGGGCGCGCATCTCGGCTACGGGGGGCGGCTCTCCGGCGGCTGCCTGGTCTGCCCGTTCCACGGCCGCAGGATCGCACTGGGCGACGCGGCCGGACGGCTGTCGGTACGCGAGCACCACGTGATCGTCTCCGGTGAGGCCGTGTTCGTCCGCCTCTCGGACGGCCCTGAGGACGATCGGGGACTCACCAGGGCACTCAAGGAGCTGGAGGCGACCCACCCGCTCACGGCGGCCGTGACCAGACCGCTCGCCGCCGATCCCGCACTGGTCGTGGAGAACGCCTTTGACGTCGACCACTTCACTGAGGTGCACAAGGTGCCGAGGCTGCGCGGGATGGCGCATCGGGACGGGGACGAGGGCGAGCTCGTCATCGAGGGCGAGTTCGTCATGGGGGCGAAGCCGGGGAGCACCTCGGGGCAGCAGGTCACCCGGGCCGGGTTCCTGGCCCGCGCCTACAGTCCCGGCGTGGTCGTCACCCGGTTCGGGCCGCCGGGGTGGGAGCAGGTGATCGTCACCGCCGCCGTGCCGTACGAGAGGGGCGGGTGCGTGGCGCGGGTGGCGATCGGGGTCCGTGCCGAGCAGCGCGGGGAGTTGCCGCTGCTCATCCACGGCAGCGAGCGCGCGCTGGAGGAGGACGCGGTGATCTGGGAGCGGCTGAACCCGCGGGCGGTGCCCCGCTTCGACAGCAGGGACGTCGCGGTGGTGGCCTACCGGGAGTTCTGCGCGACCTTCGGGGAGCCGGCGTGAACGGGTTGCGGGTCGTCAGCTCGGGAGCGGGTCCCGCGGTGCTGTGGGTGCACGGCTACACCATGGACCTCACGCTGTGGAAACCGCTGTGGAAGCTGCTGCCCGGCTGGCGGCACATCGGCGTGGACCTCCCCGGCCACGGCGGCTCCGAACCGTTGCAGCCGGGCGTGACCCTGCCGTCGCTGGCGTTAAGGCTGGCCGAAATAGCCGAGGCCGAAGCGGCGGAGCGGGTCGTGGGACTCTCCTTCGGCTCCAGCGTCGCGCTGCAGATGGCCCTGGACGCGCCCGAGGTGGTGCGACGCCTGGTGCTCGCGGCGCCGACGCTCGGCGGCGCGCCGCCCGACCCGGCCGCCCGGCGGCGCTACATGGAGCTCATGATGGTGCGCAGGGCGGGCGGCGGGCGGGAACAGATGGCCGAGCTGTGGATGAGCTCCCCTCCTGACATCTTCCGCGGCACCGAGGCGCACCCCGAGCTGCGGGCGCGACTGCGGGCGGTGATCGGCGGGCACTCCTGGGCCGAGCTGGACACGGGGGCGATGGCCGCGCTCAGCGCGCACCGGCATCCTCCTGAGGATTTGACCCGGATCAGGGCCGCCACCATGGTTATCATCGGTGACTCGGACATGCCCACCTTCGTGGCCAATGCGAAGACGCTGCGACAGATGGTGCCCGAATGTCATATTCGGACAATCCCTAACTCGGGGCACCTTCCCCTGTTGGAGCAGCCAGAAATGTCGGCAAAAGCGGTATTTGCGGGACTGACATTATCTGAGAGAGTAGATCGGGTTTGAGGCTGTTGTACGAGCGTTTACAGTTAGACACCCGTAAGGGGGGTTAGTTGCCCCTGCTATTGAGTTTCTTCGGCATGACCGTCATGGTTCTCACCGAGCTCAACCTAGGCGACCTGGCATTCCTGTTCGGCCCGCACCTCGTGGAGAGCGGCGAACCACAGCTGGTCGTGAAGCTTCTCACCGGCAAGTCGTCGGACGGGGAGCTGCTGGTCTACCGTCCAGACGGGATGTTGCTGCAGCGTCGCGTGTTCCGCGGATGGAGCACCATGCCACCCCCTCTCCCCCCGTTCGCCGTGCTCGACCACCTCTTCCTGGTGATGCGCGCCATCGTCATGGTGAAGGGCGACTCCACGGTCGCGCTGATCGGCACCGCCTGCTCACCCGGTGCCGCCGTGGCGACCGCGCTGGCCGGGCGCTCCTGGCGGCCGGTGTCGGGACAGCTTCTCGTGGTCGACCGGGCCACCGGCCAGACGCTCCCCTTCCACGTACCACTGGACCTGCGCGGCAGCGCCCTGGAGTCGGCGAGGACCGGCGGCCTGATCGGCCCGGAGACCGACCCCGGCACCTGGCGGCGGGCCGAGCCCACGCCGGCCGGGGAGTCCGTTCTGGTCCGTCCGGAACTGCTCGGCCCGATCGTCCCCATCACCGCCAGGCTCGCCCCGCCCACCCTGGTCAGGATCTGCCAGGAGGACGGTGACCGCTGCGAACTGGAGCCCTGGGCCTTCCAGCCGCACGTCTGGCCACCGAACACCTCGGACCTGGCCGACGCGCCCCGCTACCGGCTGCTCATGCCGGAGTTCGGCGGCGCGGAGGAGGCCGCGACACTCATCGACGACATGCTCCAGGAGACGCCATGCCCCGGCGGACCGCGTACGGCCCCGGAACACCTTGCTGGGTTGACCACATCACCGTCGACCTGACCGGCGCGAAACAGTTCTACGGCGGCCTGTTCGGCTGGGAGTTCACCAGGGAGAACGACCGCGGCTACCATCTGATCACATTGCGAGGGGAGATCATCGGCGGCCTCGGGCCCAGCCCGATGGGCATGGCGCCCGGCTCGTCGTGGAACGTCTACCTGGCGTCCAAGGACCTCGACCACACCCGGACGGAGGTCGGACGCCTGGGCGGCCGTGTCGTGATGGGTCCCGTGCCGGCGGGTGAGGACGGCCGCCTCTGCCTGGCCGTCGACCCGTCGGGCGCGGCGGTCGGCTTCTGGGAGGGCGGCAGGGACGAGGGCGTGGTCCTGGTGGACGAGCCCGGTGCCCTGTGCGCCTGCGAGCTGCACACCGCCCGCCCCGACTCGGCGGAGGAGTTCTACCGGGGCCTGTACGGTGACGTGCCTGCGGTGATCCGCTCCTCGTCCAGGACCGGCTGGGTGCCGTTCTTCGGTATCCAGAAGGCCCGGGACGTCGAAAACGCCGAGAACGCCGAAAGCTCCGGGGGCTCCGGAAACGGCGGGGGCACCACGACGGAGACGGCCGCAGGGAACACCGAAGACACCGGAAACAACGGAAGCACCACGACGGAGACGGCCGCGGGGAACACCGAAGGCACCGGGAGCACGGGGATCACCGTCGCGGCGGCGCTCGCCGCCGGGGCCCGTCGGCTGGAGTCCGGCCTGTTCGCCGACCCCCTGGGCGGGGTCTTCGGCCTCACCAGCGGGAATTAGTCAGGAAATGCGTATCATGATGAGCATAAATACGTATTAACAAGTTTCCCTCACCCTTGCGATGATTCCAGAGTTGGCAATTCTCGCAGGGGAAAGGCATTTCATGACGCCTGACGTGACGGTGATAGGCGGAGGCCCTGCTGGAGCGATCTCGTCGGCGCTGCTGGCCCGGGCGGGCGCCCGGGTCCGCCTGCTGGAACGGGATTTCTTCCCCAGATATCACATCGGCGAGTCGATCTCCTCTTCCTGCCGGGCCATCATCGACCTCGTCGGCGCCAGGGAGAAGATCGAGGCCCGCGGCTACCAGGTCAAGGAGGGGCTGCTGCTCCGCTGGGGCGCGGAGCGCGACTGGGCGATCAACTGGCCGGACCTCTTCGGCGACCAGGTGCGCTCCTGGCAGGTGGACCGCGCCGACTTCGACGACGTCCTGCTCAGGCACGCCGCCGACGAGGGCGTCGAGGTGGTCCAGGGCGCCCAGGTGAAGAAGGTCCGTTTCGACGGCGACCGCGCCGTGGGCGTGGAGTGGACGCACGACGGGCGTCTCCGGGAGGCTCCCGCCGAGTTCGTGGTGGACGCCTCGGGTCGCGCCGGTGTGCTCTCCTCCCAGCACTTCCGCAACCGGCGACCGCACGACGTCTTCCGCAACGTCGCCATCTGGGGCTACTACCGGGGCGGCGCCCTGCTGCCCCGTACTCCCCGGGGCGGCATCAACGTGATCTCCTCCCCCAATGGCTGGTACTGGGTCATCCCGCTCAGCGGTGACGTCTACAGCGTGGGCTTCGTCACCCACCGGGACCAGTTCCTCGCCCGCAGGCCCGAGTTCCCCTCGCAGCACGCGATGTTCCTCGCCCTGGTCGCGGAGTCGCAGACGGTGGCGGAGCTGGTGGCGGGCGGTCGCCTCGAAGGTGAGATCCGCGTCGAGCGGGACTTCTCCTACTCGGCCGACAGCTTCTGCGGCCCCGGCTACTTCCTCGCGGGCGACTCCGCCTGCTTCCTCGACCCGCTGCTCTCCACCGGCGTGCACCTGGCCATGTACAGCGGCATGCTCGCCGCCGCGAGCATCCTGTCCACCCACGCGGGGGACGTCACCGAGCGCGAGGCGCTGGCATTCCACGAGTCCCACTACCGCAACGCCTACGGCCGGATGTTCTCCATGGTCGCCGGGTTCTACGAGCAGTACCGGGGCAAGAACAGCTACTTCTGGCTGGCCCAGCGCCTGGCCAGGGGGCAGTACCCGGAACTGATGAGAAAGCGCGGCGGCGAGGCCCCGGCTCCCTCCGACGGCGCCTTCGCCTCGATCACCTCCGGCCTGACCGACCTGGACGACGCCACCCGCGTCGGCGGCGCGGCCCCGCTGGACGCGATGGTGCTCGCCGGCGAGCTGGTCGCGGAAAAGACCGGCGACCGGAGCGCGGACCTCGGCGGCCCCGGCGACGCGTCAGGGCTCTACCTGGTCACCGAGCCGAGGCTGGGCATCGGCAGGGCCGTCGAACCGGTGGCACCACGCTGACCGAAGACCGGCCGATCGGCACACCCGCCGGACCGGTGGCATCGCGCCGACCGGAGGCCGACCGGGTGGTAGCCGTGCGCGAGACGGCTCAGCGAGTCAAAGCGAACCGAAGCGACGAAGACCGAGCGGGAGCAGGTCAGAGGTCGAGGGCGGTGGCCAGCTGGTGCCGTCCTCGGATGCCCAGCTTGCGGTAGATGCGCCCCAGGTGGGTGTCGATGGTGCGCTTGCTCAGGCAGAGCCGCTCGGCGACCTCCATGCTGCTCATGCCCTGCCGTACCAGCTCGACGACCCGCTGCTCGGCGGGGGTGAGCACGATCCGGGCGTGCGAAGGACGCGCGTCCGGCGCGTGGTCCCGGCTCCCCGGCTCCCCCGCGGCGATCGTACGGGCCGCGGAGTGCTCGCCCAGCGCGGTGTACGCCCGAGCGGCGTGGGCACGCCAGGGCAGGCAGGCGGGGTTGGTGATGCCTCGGGCGGAGAGCCGGTGCCCGCAGTCGAGGAAGAGGCCGAGCGCGGTGGCGTGGTCGTCCGCCGCCGCCGCGATCAGCCCCTGCACTTCCAGGACCATGCTCTTGACCAGGGGGTGGGCGTCGGCGGGGATCGTCATCTCGCGTACCAGTGCCTTGGCGTCGTCCACCCGCTCCATCCGGATCAGGGCCCGCGCGCCGCAGGCGCGGGCCGCCGTGGCCAGCACCCGCGCACCGATCAGCTCGGCTCCCTCCCGCGCGTCGAGCGCGTCCCGCAGGCTGTCGGCGGACTCGCCCCTGCGGTAGTCGACGTCCGAGCGCAGCAGCAGCCCGAGCGCGTGCAGATCCGGCTGGTCCCAGGTGCGGGCGTCCCGCAGGATCCTGGTGCACACGTCCAGCGCGTCCTCCGGCCGTCCCGTCCAGCCGAACGCGAGCGCGGCACCCACCAGGCCGGTGCCGACCGGCCGGTCCCTGGGGGATCGGTCCCTGGTAGCCCGCGTCGCCAGCCGCCTCGCGGTGTCCGGGTATCGCCCGCCCGCCGCGACCATCGCCGCGAGCGCCCCGGAGAACTCCTTCGCCGCCGCGTCCGGCGTGCCCGCCACAGCCATCCGCAGCGACCTGCGCAACCCCGCGCGGTATCCCGACAGCACTCCCTGCGCGGTGAGCCGCAGCAGCGGCTCCCTGGGCGGGTCCGCCATCGTCGCCAGCTCGTGGGCCGCGGTGACGAACGGCCTGACGCCCACCGTGCCGGCGGCGAGCGCGGGGCTGGCCAGGTTCAGCAGCGACCTGGCCCGCCGGGCGGGATCCGGCGCGGTGGTGGCCAGCGCCTCGGCGTGCCGGACGCAGGCGTCCAGGTCGTGGCGCAGCTCGACCATGCCGAGTTGCAACGTCAGCTCGTGGATGGTGGCGGAGTCGTCGGTGCAGGCCAGCGCACGGCGCAGGTATCGGGTCGCGTCGTCGTACCGGCGGGCCGCGACCGCCTCGGTGGCCGCCCTGCGCAGCACCGGGATGCCCCAGTCGGAGTCGGTGAGCATCAGGTGCTCGGCGGTCTGCGCGGCCGGCGCGCCCAGCCTGTCGAGCAGCGCGGCCCCGCGTTCGTGCAGGCCGAGTCTGGTCTGGTTGTCGACGCGCGACAGTACGGCGGCGCGGACGAGGGGGTTGCGGAACCGTACGGGTGGCCCCTCCGCGATGAGTCCCGCCTGGACGAGGGCGCGGCGGGCCTGGCGGATCTGCGGCTCCCCCTGGCTCAGCAGGATCGCCGCCACGGTGGTGTCGGTGTCGGGTCCCATCACGGCGAGCTGGGTGAGCAGTTCCGAGACCACGGGGTCGTGGTCGTTCAGCCATTCGAGCACGGTGTCGGACAGTGCCGCCGTACCGATCTCCAGCACCTGGTCGATGTCGGGCTCGCCGGGGCTCACCCTCGCCTGCCGCATCCGGCCGGTCAGCTCGCGCAGCACCAGCGGGTTACCCTGCGACAGCGTGTGGCAGAGCGCGGCCAGCTCCACGTCGGGCGGCGCGCCCATCGCCTCCGCGACGAAGTCGGCCGTGCAGGTGGCGCAGAACGGTCTGAGCTGGACGGACCGCGCGTACGGCAGATTGCCCAGGTCCGCACCCAACGCGGCCGGGGTGCTGCCCGGCAGCGTGGCGACCATCATCACCGGCAGGTCGTCCAGGCGGCGCGCGATGTAGGAGAACCATCGCAGCGAGGGGGTGTCGGCGAAGGCCAGGTCGTCGATCGCGATCACCACGGGATGGTCGGCGACCAGTTCGCGGGTGATGTGGAACAGGTTGAGCAGCAGGTCGTGGGTGGCGGCACCGTCGCCGTCGGAGGCCCGGTCGAACTGCTTGCGGGTCCGCTCCCCCGAGGAGAGCACCGGGTCGAAGAGCTGCCTCACCATGCCGTAGGCGAAATGACTCTCGCTGGGATGACAGCGGGCCCGCAACACCCGGCTGCGCTGGGGAAGCATTTCGGTGACGGCGCCGAGCAGGGAGCTCTTGCCCATCCCGTTCTCCCCGAGGATCGACGCGACGACCGGCCTTCCTGACCGGAGCCCGTCAATGGCCTCCCGGAAGACAGTCAATTCTCTGTCCCGGTGAAGAAGTGATGCCATACCTCATCGTCCCATTCTCCCGATACAGATCTCAACGGGCGCCCTACCCGTCTTTCTCGGCGACCGATGTGCGCTCCCACCACCGCCGATGCGGCGATACTGAGGCGCCTGCGCCCGAAACCTAAGTATCGGCCGCGCGATGCGTACAGTTTTTTGCGCATTCACCATAGTGGTCCTCTCGTGTTTGAATCCGCATTGAAGAGGGTTTCGAGAGCTTGATATAAAAAAGGCGGTTGGCAATGGAGAGTCCACGGCTGAAGGCTCATTTCCATGTCGAGGTCGTGGACGGATCCCGGGTCTTCCTGTACGCGGAGGGAAAGGACTTCCTCGTGCCGGGGAAGGCCGCCGCGGCGGTGCTGCCCTACCTCGACGGTCGCAGGACCGTGAGCGAGATCGTCCAGGAGCTGTCCGGGCGCGTTCCGTTCACCACGGTGCTGACCACGCTGCGCCGCTACGAGGCGGCGGGACACCTCGCGGAGGGCAGGCCAGACCTGCCGGAGAGGGTGCTCGCCTACTGGGACGCGCTGGGCATCGATCCCGCGGCCGTCACCAGGGGCACACCGGTCACCGTCTCGGCCGTCGAGAGGGTGGACGCCGCGCCGGTCGCGGCCGCCCTCACCGAGCTGGGGCTGAACGTGGGCACCGGCGCGATCGGCGAGGTGCCCGCGGAAGGGGTGTCGGTCGTGCTCGTCGACGACTACCTCGACCCGGCCCTGGAGCACCGCAACGCGCTGCAGCTCGCCTCCGGGCTGCCCTGGCTGCTCGCCAAGCCCGGTGGCGTCAGCCCGTGGCTCGGCCCCTACCTCGACCCCGACCACACCGGCTGCTGGTCGTGCCTGGCGCAGCGGCTCAGCGGCAACCGCCAGCTGGAGCGCTACCTCGCCGGCAAGCGGGGCGAGCGGACGCCGCTGCACCCGGTACGCGCGCAGATCGCGGCCGGGCCGCTCGCGCTGGCCGGGATGCTCGCGGCCGAGGTCGCCAGGATCGTGGCGACGGGTGAGCCGGGCGCGCTCTGCGGCCGGATGGTCACCCTCGACCTGGCGACCATGGAGACCGGCGGGCACATTCTGATCCGCCAGCCGCAGTGCCCCTCGTGCGGCACGCCGCCCGACGGCGACCCCAAGATCGTGCTCACTCCGAGCCTGGCGAGCCACGTCACCGACGGCGGCTACCGGGTCAACCAGCCGCAGGAGACATTCGAGCGGCTGGAGCGGCACATCAGCCCGCACCTCGGCGCGATCACCAAGCTGATCTCGATCGGCGCCGACTCCAGCGGCCTGACCTTCAGCTACGCCGCAGGACACAACTTCGCCATGGTCAACGACAGCATGGACCTGCTCCGCCGCAACCTGCGCGGCCAGAGCGGCGGCAAGGGGCGCTCGGAGATCCAGGCGAAGGTGAGCGCCGTCTGCGAGGCGATCGAACGGTACTCGGGGGTCTGGCGGGGAGACGAGCCGGTCATCCGGGCCGCGTACGCCGACCTGGACCCGGCCACGGCCGTGCACCCGGACCGGATGCTGCTCTTCTCCGACGAGCAGCGGGCCGGTCGCAAGGAGTGGAACGCCGACCCGGCGCACCGGCTGCAGCAGGTGCCCGACCCGTTCGGGGAGAACGTGCCGTTCGACTGGTCGCGGGCCTGGTCGCTGACCAAGGACGAGGAGCGGCTCGTCCCCGCCGCCTACGCCTGGTACGGCCACCCCGACCTCTACGGCCACTTCTTCTGCATCGCCGACTCCAACGGCAGCGCCGCGGGCAACACCCTGGAGGAGGCGATCCTGCAGGGCATCTGCGAGCTGGTCGAACGGGACTCGGTGGCGCTGTGGTGGTACAACCGGCTGCACCGCCCCGGCTTCGACCTCGACTCGCTGAACGACCCCTACGTGGACGAGCTGCGGGACTTCTACGCGAACATGGACCGCGACCTGTGGATGCTCGACCTCACCACCGACGTGGACATCCCGGTGTACGCGGCCGTCTCCCGGCGCCGCCACGAGGTCGAGGACATCATGGTCGGCTTCGGCAGCCACCCCGACCCGCGCATCGCGGCGTTCCGCGCGCTCACCGAACTCAACCAGTTCCTGCCCAGCGTGGACCGGCGTGACGAGGAGGGCAACACGCTCTACCGGGTGGACGACCCGGAGATGCTGGCCTGGTGCAAGGGGGCCGTGATCGACCGCGAGCCCTGGCTGCTGCCGGACCCCGACCAGCCGCTCACCACCGTCGGCCCGCCCGCCCCCACCGACCTGGCCGAGTGCGTACGCCGGTGCGTGGACTCGATCGAGGCGGCCGGCTCCGAGGTGATCGTCGTGGACCAGACCCGCCCCGACCTGGACCTGAACGTCGTCAAGGTGATGGCGCCCGGCCTGCGGCACTTCTGGCGCCGTCTGGCACCCGGCCGCCTCTACGACGCGCCGGTACGGCTCGGCTGGCTCGACCGCCCGACCCCCCAGGAGGAGATCAACTCCTGGAACGTGTTCTTCTGAGACGGACGGTGCCCATGAACCCCATCATCGTCTCCCGGCTCCGCCGGGACGCGTCGTTCTCCGGCGAGCACATCCGGTTCGCCGCCACAGTCCGCGAACTGAAGAACCTGTCACAGGGACAGGGCACCGCGCTGAAGCTGCTCGCCGAGGGCGACCAGGACGACGCCGCCCTCGCCGCCGCGGTGACCACCGCGGACGGCGAGGCGGGACTGCTGCGCTGGCACATGCTGTTTCGCAGGCTCAACACCTCCGGACTGATCGAGCACGCCGTACAGGTGGACGGCGACGTCACGGCGAGGCTCTATCCGGTCGGCCGTGGCTCGACGCTGCCGGTGGCGGCCCCCGCAGGACCGGTGCGGCTGTCGCGGTTCGCCGAGGCGCGGGTGGTGGACGGCACGCTCACCCTGCGGGCCTCCGGCCATCACCTCGCCGTCGAGCTGATGCCCCGGGCCACGGGACTGCTCGGCGAACTCGCGACCTGGAACACCGGGACGCCCGCCCCGCTGCTGCGACTGTTCGCCACCGCCGGCCTGCTCGCACCCGGCGGCCCGGACGAGGACCTGGAGACGACCGAGCGCTCCTACGCGCAGTGGCACCCCGCCGACCTGGCCTTCCACTCCCGTACCCGCTTCCCCGCCACGGTCGGCGGCTACGGCGGGACCTACCCCCTCGGAGACCGCTTCCCTCCAGAACCGGTCTCCCCACCACCCTCCGGCCTGCGTACGGTCGCGCTGCCGGTGCCCGACCTGGACGAGATAGCGGCGACGGAGCCGTCGTTCACCGAGATCCTCGAACGGCGCGGCTCGACCCGCGCCCACGACGATGAGACGCCGATCACCCTCGCCCAGCTCGGCGAGCTGCTCTACCGGAGCCTGCGCAGGCGGGGCACGATGACGGGCAGCGACGGCCAGCGGCTCGCCAACCGGCCGTATCCGAGCGGCGGGTCCGTACACGAGCTGGAGGTCTACCCGCTCGTCACCGCGTGTGAGGGACTGCCCGCCGGGCTGTGGCACTACGCGACCGACCGGCACGAGCTGGAACTCGTCGCCGAACCCGGCAAGGCCACCGACGTGCTGGTCAGGGAGTCGCGGAACGCCGCGATGATGGAGACGGACCCGCAGGTCGTGCTGCTGGTGACGGCGAGGTTCGGCCGGGTGATGTGGAAGTACGAGACCGTCGCCTACCCGCTGGTGCTCAAGCACGTGGGCGTGCTCTACCAGACCCTCTACCTGGTGGCCACCGCGATGGACCTCGCCGTGTGCGGCCTGGGCGGCGGGGACGCCGCGGCCTTCGCCACCGCCTCGGGACGCGACCCGCTCCTGGAGGGCACCGTCGGGGAACTCGTCCTCGGCTCCCGGCCACGGACGGAAGGGTAGACCCCGATGAGATCCCGCCACCGGCCCCGGACGAAGGGGTAGAGCGCGATGAGATTCCGCTACCAGGCGCTGCAACGGATGCGCGAACCCGACGAGCTGGACTCCCCCACCCTGCTCGCCACCCCCCGGGGCTGGATCGCGGTCTTCGTCGTGATGATCGTGATGGCGGGCGGGCTGGTCTGGGCGTTCGCCGCCGAGCTGCGCATCTCGGTCGCCGCCCCGGGTGTCCTCACCCACCCGGGCGGTACGGCCCGCATCCAGAGTCACTACTCGGGCCTGGCCCGCCGCGTGCTGGTCAGGCCGGGCGACCGGGTGATCGTCGGCCAGTCCGTCGCGGAGCTGCAGGACGCCGAAGGCAAGATCCAGCAGGTGGCGAGCCCGTTCACCGGCCAGGTGGTCGGCACCACGGTCAACGACGGCCAGGTCGTCGCCGTCGGCACCACGATCGCCACCGTCGAGCGGACCGACCTGCCCGACGACCGCCTGGTCGCCATGGTGTTCGTGCCCGCCGACCGGGCCGCGTGGATCGCCCCCGGCCGGCCGGTCGACCTGGAGGTGTCCACCGCACCCGCCGCGGCCTTCGGGCTGCTGCGCGGCCAGGTCACCTCGGTGAGCCGCTACCCCCTCACCGGTGAGGCGCTGGCCGGGCTGGTGGGCGGCGAGCTCGCCGCCAAGAGGTATGCGGCCGTCCAGGCCCCCCTGATGATCATCGTGGACCTGATCCCCAAACCGGGCACGCACTCGGGATACACCTGGTCGACCGCGCAGGGGCCACCCGTGCAGCTCGACTCCCAGGTGACCGTTTCGGCCTCCATCCACCTGGGCGAGCAGACGCCGTTCGACCTGGTGCTCGGGCGCTGAGCGGAGGAGGCATCGATGACGGACATGACGACGAGGCCCGCGAAAGCCGCCCCCGCGAAGCGGGGAAGGCGCCGATGACGAACACGACGACGAGGCCCGCCAAGCCCGCGGTCACGAAGCGGAGGAGGCGCCGATGACGAACACCACACTCGACCCCGCGAAACCCGCCAAGCCCGCGCCCAAAAAACAGCCGCAGGCCCCGCGCCCCCGCAGGAAGAACCGCCACCGGGTGCCGACCGTGATCCAGATGGAGGCGGTCGAGTGCGGTGCCGCCGCGCTCGCGATGGTCCTGGGCCACTACGGCAGGCACGTCCCACTCGAAGACCTGCGCGGTCGCTGCGGGGTGTCCAGGGACGGGTCCAAGGCGTCCTCGATGCTCGCGGCGGCCCGCTCCTACGGGATGATCGCCAAAGGCTTCCAGGTCGAGGCCGAACTGCTCCGCGACCAGACCGGTCCGGTGATCATCTTCTGGGCGTTCCAGCACTTCATCGTGGTCGAAGGGCTCGTGACCCGGTTCGGCCGCACCATGGTCGCGGTGAACGACCCCTCGTCGGGCCCTCGGCTGATGGAGTGGTCGGAGTTCGACTCCGGCTTCACCGGGATCATGCTCACCTTCGAGCCGGGGCCGGACTTCAAGCCGGGCGGCGAACGCGCCAAGCTCAGCAAGGCGCTGCTGCAGTGGCGGCTGCCGTCGGGACGCGCCCTGCCGCTGGTGCTGCTCGCCAGCGCGCTGCTGCTCCTGCCGGGCATCGCGGGCCCCGCCTACTACCGGGTGTTCATCGACCGGGTGCTGACCGGAAACTCCCCCGGCATCCTGCCGCCGCTGCTGATCGTGATGGCGTTCACCGCGGTGGCGATCTTCGTGCTCACCTCGGTGCAGCAGTACTACCTGCTGCGGCTGGAGATCAGGGTCGGGCTGGTCGGCTCGGCCCGCTTCTTCCGGCACCTGCTCCGGCTGCCCATCGAGTTCTTCCTGCAACGCCGCCCGGCCGAGGTCGCCAAGCGGATCTCCACCAACGACACCGTGGCCGAGATCCTCTCCCGCGACCTCGCGCTGACCGTGATCAACATGGTGCTGGTGGTGTTCTACGCCGCGCTGCTGGTCCGCTACGACGTGCTGCTCGGCGTGATCGGCGTCGGCATGGCGGCGCTGAACATCCTCGTCCTGCGCTGGGTCGCGCGGGCGCGCAAGGACGCGGTCACCGCGCTGCGCACCGACCGGGGCAACCTCACCGGCACCACCTTCGCCACGCTCAGCATGATCGAGACGGTGAAGGCCACCGGCGCCGAACCCGATGCCTTCACCCGCTGGGCGGGCTTCCTCGCCAAGGTCGTCTCCGCGCAGCAGCGACTCGGTGTGCCCACCGCGGTGCTGGTCGTCGTACCGCCCCTGCTCGCCACGGTGAACACCGGCCTGATGCTGCTGATCGGCGGGCTGCGGGTGGTGGAGGGCGTGCTCAGCATCGGCATCCTCATCTCCTTCCAGACCCTGCTCGCCGCGCTCAGCAGGCCGGTCACCCAGCTCACCAACCTCGGCGGCCGTCTGCAGGACCTCAGCGCCGACGCCAAGCGCATCCACGACGTGGAACGGCACCCGATCGCCCGCTGCTTCGAGCGCAGCGGCGACGCGGCGGAGATCGGCACCCGCCTGGAGGGCCGCCTCGAACTGCGAAATGTCACCTTCGGGTACGGCCCGCTGACCGATCCCATCATCACCGACCTCTCGCTGAGCATGACACCGGGCAGCCGGGTCGCGATCGTGGGCGGCTCCGGCAGTGGGAAGTCGACCCTGGGCCGCCTGCTGACCGGCCTGTACGAACCGCGCTCCGGGCAGATCCTGCTCGACGGCCACCCGCTGGACGAGATCCCGCGTACCGTGCTCGCCGGCTCGATGGCCTACGTCGACCAGGAGATCGTGCTGTTCGCCGGGACCGTCCGCGACAACCTGACCCTGTGGGACGAGGCCGTCTCCGACGAGGTGGTGCTCGCCGCGCTCCGCGACGCCGCCGTCTACGACGCCGTGCTCGCCCGCCCCGGCGGGATCAACTCGTTCGTCCGCGAGGACGGCCGCAACTTCAGCGGCGGCCAGCGGCAGCGGCTCGAACTCGCCCGCGCGCTCGCCTCCGAGCCGACCCTGCTCATCCTCGACGAGGCCACCAGCGCCCTGGACCCGGAGACGGAACACGTCATCATGGACAACCTGCGCCGCCGCGGCTGCGCCTGCCTGCTGATGGCCCACCGGCTGTCCACCATCCGCGACGCCGACGAGATCATCGTCCTGGACGGCGGCCGGGTCGCCGAGCGCGGCAGCCACGAGAACCTGCTCGCCGCCGACGGCATCTACACGCGACTGTTCAACACCGGAGGAGGACTGTGAGCCCCCGCCGGAATCACCGGGATCACCGTCCCGCTGCTCGACACCGGAGGACGACCGTGAGCCCCGCCAGGATCGTCCCGCTGCTCGACACCGGAGGAGCACCGTGAGCCCCGCCGCGCTCTCCGGGATCGCCATCCCACTGGACCTCGGCACCGACCGGTTCACGGTCCTCGACAACCCCGGGCGGATGCTGCTCGTCGAGTCGGGCCTGGTGGACCTGTTCGCGGTCAGGACCGTCGACGGCGAACTGAACGGACGCTGGAACTTCCTCGGCCGGGCCGAGGCGGGCATGGTCCTGGCCTGCGGAGCGCCTTCCGGCCCGCGTCACGTGATCGTGGCCCGTCCGGTGCCCGGCACCGTGCTGGCCGACGTCCCGGTCGCGGTGCTGCACGACCTGCCCGCCGAGGCCGCCGCCTGGCTGGTCAAGGGGCTCGGCCGAGGCATCGAACTGCTCGCCGAGGCGCTGCCCGCCACCCTGCCGCCCCGGCAGTTCGTCCCGCTGCCCGTCGAGGGGACCGCCGAACTGGACGCGGGCCGCGCCCTGCGGTCGGTCGACGGCGTGCGCTGCGTGCGCGTCGAGGAGGGCGAGGTGGGCATCGGCAACAGCGACGGCCTGGTGTTCGGCGCGGACAGCGACATCTGCCTGACCGAGAGGGACTGGCTCCTCGCCCACACCAGGATCCGGCTGCGGACCCGCTCGCTGCACTCGGTCTTCGACGAGGGCGTGCTGTGCGAGTTCCTCGCCGCCCACGCGATCCGGCTGCTCGACACCGTCGACGACCGCCTGGAGCGGCAGCGCGAGGAGGAACGCGCCGCGCTCGCCGGACTGCGCGAACGCGAGAGCACCGTACTGACGCAGGCAGTACGCAGCTTCGACGCCGTACTGCGCGACACCGAGGTCCAGGTCAAGCTGGCCGACGTGGCCAACGACCCGCCCGCCCTCGCCGCGGCCCGACTGGTCGCGGCGCACCAGGGGTTCGAGGTACGGCCGCCGGTACGGCGCGGGGGCCAGGACCGGCCGATGGGCGACCTGCAGGCGATAGCGCTCGCCTCCGGCGTCCGTACCAGGATGGTCCGGCTGGACGGCCCGTGGTGGACCCAGGACCTGGGACCCATGGTGGGCAGCACCTCCACCGGCCGTCCCGTGGCGCTGCTCACCATGGGTCACGGCTACGTCATGGTGGACGACGGCGTGCTCACCCCGGTCACCGCGACCGTCGCCCGCGGCCTGGAGAAGCGGGCCCACGTGCTGTACCGGCCGCTGCCCGCCTCGGTCAAGACCGTCGGCGCGCTGCTGCGCCTGGGGCTCCTCGACGGCGGCAACCACCGTGACCTGCTGCGTTTCGCCGCCATGGGGGTGCTCGTCTCCCTGCTCGGGCTGCTCGTCCCGATCATGACGGGCAAGGTGCTCGGCGTGTTCACGGTACGGGCCGAGCTCGACCTCATCGTCCAGGGCTCCCTGCTCGTGATCGGCTCCGGGTTCGTGATCGCCGCCCTGTCGGTGGTGCAGAACATCGCGGTGCTGCGGGTCGAGAGCCGCACCACCTCCGCCCTGCAGTCGGGCCTGTGGACCCGGCTGCTCTCCCTGCCCGCCGGCTTCTTCGCCCGCTACTCGACCGGCGAACTGGGCACCACGGTGCTGGGCATCAGCTCGGCGCAGGAGATGCTCTCCGGGATGCTGACCACGGCCACGCTGGGGCTGCTCACCGGCTCGGCGAACCTCGTCCTGGTCTACTTCTACGACGTGCGCCTCGCCCTGGTCGCCACGGCGCTCATGCTGTTCGGCCTCGGGTTCGCCATCGTCGCGGGACGGATGCAGCTCCGCTGGCAGCGACAGGCCTACGAGCACGAGCGGACCATGTCGGCCAGGGTCTTCCAGATGCTCACCGCGATGCCGAAGCTGCGGGCCGCCGCCGCTGAGGAGCGGGCGTTCGCCGAGTGGACGCGTGAGGCCACCAGGGGCCGTTCGCTCACCGCCTCGGCCCGCCGCATCCAGAACGCGGTGACCACGTTCAACGCCGGGTTCCCGCTGGTCTGCACGGGGATCGTGTTCGCGGTGGTGGCCGGGCCGATGGCGGGTCAGGTCTCGGTGGCCACGTTCCTGCCGTTCTTCACCGCGCTCAGCCTGCTGCTCGCCTCCAGCCTCCAGTTCACCGCCGCCGCCGTCACCGCGATGGGCGTCGTGCCGATGCTGGAGAACATCAGGCCGATCCTGGAGGCCCGGCCGGAGACCGACGGCACCAAGGCCGACCCCGGCGACCTGTCGGGACGGCTCGGGCTCAGCAAGGTGTCGTTCCGCTACGGCCAGGACGGCCCGCTCACCCTCGACGGGGTCGCCCTCTCGATCGAGCCCGGTGAGTTCGTGGCCCTCGTCGGCCCCTCGGGGAGCGGCAAGTCCACGGTGCTGCGGCTGCTGCTCGGCTTCGAGACCCCGCTCTCGGGCACCGTGCTCTACGACGGCCAGGATCTCGCGGAACTCGACGTCTCCGCAGTCCGCCGCCAGTGCGGGGTGGTGCTCCAGAACGGCGCGCTGCAGGCGGGCAGCATCCAGGCCAACATCGTCGGCAGCGGCGTCCACACCGTGGACGACGCCTGGGCGGCGGCCGAGATGGCCGGGCTCGCCGCCGACATCAGGGCGATGCCGATGGGCATGCACACGGTGCTCTCCGAGGGCACCAGCACGCTGTCGGGCGGTCAGCGACAGCGCCTCATGATCGCTCGCGCGCTGGTCGCCCGGCCTCGCATCGTGTTCTTCGACGAGGCGACCAGTGCGCTGGACAACCCCTCCCAGAGCCGGGTCGCCGAGAGCACCCGCCGCCTCAACGCCACCCGGGTGGTGATCGCCCACCGGCTCTCCACGGTGGTGGCCGCCGACCGCATCGTGGTGATGGACGAGGGGCGGATCGTCCAGCAGGGCACCTACGACGACCTCCTCGCCGACCGGGACGGGCTCTTCGCCCGCCTCGCCACCCGCCAGCTCTCCTGACCGGCCTTTCGGCTGCTCCCGGACCGGGAGCAGCCGACTCCCCTGACCGGGCGGTCATCGGCGGGATGGGCGGCACGGCCGGAGGACGGAAGTCCGAACGGCGGCCCCGCCCGGAGGCGGGGCCGTCGTCGGCTCCTCCCGGTTTCCACCGGCCTCTACCGGGACGGCGTCCCGTTGGGGAGCGTGCTCGGCGCCGGGGCGTACCCGGTGGCCCGGGTGGTGAAGGTCCCCCGGCCCTGGGTCCGGCTCCGCAGCCTGGTCGCGTACCCGAACAGCTCGGCGAGCGGCACGGTCGCGGTGATCACCACCGTCCCCGCCCGCGCGGTCGAACCGGAGACCCGGCCACGTCGCGCCGACAGGTCGCCCAGCACCCCGCCCGCGGCGTCGTCGGGCACGGTGACCGTGACCTCGACCACCGGTTCCAGCAGCACCATCGCACTGGCCCGCAGTGCCTCCCGCAGCGCGAACCGGCCGGCCGCACGGAACGCCATCTCCGAGGAGTCCTTGGGATGGGTGGCCCCGTCGGTCAGCGTGACCAGAAGACCGGTCACCGGATGACCGCCGAGAGGCCCCTCGGCGAGCGCGTCCCGGCATCCGGCCTCCACCGCCCGGACGTACTCCCTCGGCACCCGCCCGCCGACGACGGCCGAGCGGAACACGAAGCCCGCCGCACCGCCGTCACCGGCGCCGGCGCCGACGGTGTCCGCGAGGTCCTCCAGTGGCTCCACGTCGAGGACGACGTGGGCGAACTGCCCGGCGCCGCCGTCCTGCTTGACGTGCCGGTACAGCAACCCGGACACCCCGCGCCCGACCGTCTCCCGGTAGGCCACCTGCGGCCGGCCGACCCCCACGTCCAGCCCCCGGGTACGACGGATCTTCTCCACCGCGACCTCCAGATGCAGCTCGCCCATCCCGGAAAGCAACGTCTGGCCCGTCTCGGGGTCGGTGCGCACCACCAGCGAGGGATCCTCCTCGACCAGCCGTGCCAGCGCCGACGCCAACCGTCCGGTGTCGACACTCCTGCGCGCCTCGACCGCGACGGAGACCACCGGATCGGCCACCGTCGGCGGTTCGAGGACGAGCGGTGCCTCGGGCGCGCACAGGGTGGCGCCGGTGCGGGCCGCCTTCAGCCCCACCACCGCGACGATGTCCCCGGCCGTCGCCAGGTCCACCTCCGTGTTCCGGTCGGCCTGCACATGCAGGATCCGGCCGATCCGCTCGGTACGCCGCGCGCCCGCGTCCAGCACCGTGTCTCCCTTCCGGATCGTCCCCGAGTAGACGCGCAGGTAGGACAGCCGCCCGGTCGCGGTCGAGTTCACCTTGAACACCAGCGCGGCGAACGGCGCCGCCGGGTCGGCGGCCCGCTCCAGCACCGCACCGTCCCGGGAACCGTCCGAGAGACCGTTCCGGTTGTCGTCCGGAGCACCGTTCCGCGAACCGTCCAGGCTGCCGCCCCGGGTGCCGCGTACGGGCGGCACGTCCAGCGGCGAGGGCAGGTAGGCGACGACGGCGTCCAGCAGCGGCTCGATCCCCCGGTCGCGGTAGGCCGATCCGCACAGCACCACCACGCCCTCCCCGGTACGGGTCAGGTCGCGCAGTGCGGCGTCGAGAGTCGGCGCGGAGATCTCCGACTCGGCGCAGAACTCCTCGAACGCGACCGGGTGCAGTTCGGCCACCGCCTCCTCAAGCAGGCGGCGGCGCCGGTTCGCCTCCTCGCGCAGGACGTCCGGCACCGGTCCCTCCTCGAACGTGTCACGGCCGCCGGCCCAGACCAGCGAACGCATGCGCACCAGGTCCACCACGCCGGTGAACCCGTCCTCCCGCCCGATCGGCAGCTGGACCACGAGCGGTACCACGCGCAACCGCTCGCGGATCGACGCGACCGCCGCGTCGAGGTCGGCACCTGAGCGGTCGAGTTTGTTGACGAAGGCGATCCGCGGCACCCCGTGCCGGTCGGCCTGCCGCCACACCGACTCGCTCTGCGGTTCGACGCCCGCGACGGCGTCGAACACCGCGATCGCGCCGTCGAGCACTCGCAGCGAGCGCTCCACCTCGTCGGAGAAGTCGACGTGGCCGGGGGTGTCGATGAGATGGATTCGGTGGTCGTTCCAGACGCAGCTCACTGCCGCGGCGAAGATGGTTATTCCACGGTCGCGCTCCTGGGAGTCGAAGTCGGTGACGGTCGTCCCTTCGTGCACCTCGCCACGCTTGTAGGTGGCGCCGGTGACGTACAGGATCCGTTCGGTGACGGTGGTCTTGCCCGCGTCGACGTGGGCGAGGATGCCCAGGTTGCGGACGCCGGTCAACGAGTCGGTGATACGACGGTGCGGGTTGGTGCGCACGGCCCATGGCCTTTCGGCATGATTCCGGACAGGACTGCGCGATTCCCGGACGTTCTCGGACGGGACGACCTGGGGTCAGGTCGCGAAGAGGCCCCTGGCACGGCGTGGCCACACGGGGACATGTCCTGTGGGCCGACTCGGCGGCGAGGGTCTGGAGGTCAGAGGTTCGTCACGGGCGGTCGACGTCGGCCGCGCGGCCGGCGTCGGGCACCAACGAAGACACCAGGATCACGTCGAAGCGTGACGGGGGAATGACCACGGCGGTGCGATGACGCACGGCATGCTCCCCTCACTGGTCAAGACGCGCACGCCACGGTGTCGCGGCGGCGCATGATCAGTGGCGAGTGTACTGAGACCGGTATGAGCGGTAAACCGGTTTTCTCTCCGACGAAGACCCGACGAAGAGGAGTCCGCCGGGAAAAGGCCGCGGCCGTTGGAAACCGACCGGCGGGGGGCGGGGCCGAATCCGCACCGCCCGCCCGCCGGGAAGACCGTCAGCGTCGCGCCACCGGCCGGATCATCCCTAGGACCGGCTGGTCTCCAGGTTGCAGATCGGGTCGGTGTTGTTGTTACGGTCGAAGGTGAACTTGAACTTGCCGTAGAGCTTCCAGCTCGACGACACCGACACGGTCGAACTGGGCGTGTGAGAGCCGGCGCCGTTCTTCGCGCTCCCGGTGGACCAGGTGTAGTGCGCGGTGTCGGTGCTCAGGCTGACATCGCGCATGAGGACGGCCTTGACGTTGTTCTGGGTCGACCCCGACTCTCCGTAGATCGTCCAGGTGAACTTGTCGAGCGTGGTCTTCCCGGAGGTGGAGCTGGTGGTGTAGTGGATCGCCGCATCCGCGATCATCCCGGAAGCGCTGCAGCTCCCGGAACGGGAGGCGGCGTGCGCCGCGCCCGCGGTGCCGACGACGGTGAGCATCGCCAGTCCGCCGACCATGAGAGCCCCGGTGGAAAACTTCTTCAACATTTCTGCTCCTGTTTTGAACACCCTGTGTGAATGTGACCGCTGCGGTAGTCGAAGGGCGAAACCCCTCTGGGGGACCACGAGCGGCACCGATGAGCACACCGGTGGTGCGCCTGCTCGACATCTCTCTCCTCACCTGGACTCGGGCCGTACGGGAAAATCAGCGGGAAAGGGGAAAGTGGAAACCGGACATCCGGCCGCGCACAGGCAGCCGTACAGCGACATCCGCGACGGGACGGAAAGACACCGTCGTCGAGAATTCAGAAGCTATTGGGCCAGGTCGGCGGGCTCGGCCGACATCCATTCCACGTCCCCGTCCGGGGTGACGACGACAAGTCGCCCGTCCGCGACGAACCTCGCCGTGGCGACCCCGTCCGTACTCCGCGCGACCTCGCCCTCGGCGTCCAGCACCGTGAAGGTCCTGCCGTCGGAGACCCCGATGTAGGGCTGGGTCGGATGCGCCGTCACGCCGGCCTCGGTGGCGAGCTCCCGTTTCCATGTCGAGCGGCCGTCGGGTCCCAAACCATGCACGACCGTCCGGAACCCCCCTTGCATGTCCATCGAGCGCATCACCAGCGCTGCCGCGCTCGTCCCGAGCGCGCACTCGGCGGCCTGGGCGAGCGCGGGTTCCAGCGGGTGCCGTTCGGACATCCCCCGTACCAGAGCCGCCTGCGCCCCGGTAACCAGGGCCGTCTCCCCCTGACCGGCCAGACAGACGTCGCTCACGGTGCCCCATTCGAGACCGGCGCCGTCCGGCTTCCAGCCGTCGGGGTCACGGGTGAACCGCAGCAACCGTCCCTGTTTCGGATCCCGCTGCGTGGTGAAGGCGAGTGCCGCGTTCCCGTCCGGCGACATGACCCATCCGTAGTCGGAGTACGGCACCGCGACGCGTTCCGACCCGGTCGGGCGGATGATCCTCAGGTGGGTCCGGCCGTCGGCGTCGCGCTCCTCGACCACCGCGTCCTCGGGCGAGACGGCGGTCAGCACCCGTACCTCTCGCGAGCCGGAGAGCGGGAAGGAGGATCGTCCCTGCTCGGTGAACCGGTACGGAGCGGCATCCGGCTCGTCCGGCGCCTGCCCGCCCCCGCCCTCGGCGGTGGTCGAGATGACGGCCACCGGGCACCTGTCCAGGCAGACGACGCCGCTCACCGTCTCGGCGAGCTCCCGGTCCTGCCACACCCGTCCCCGTACCCGGTCGAACCCGGTGATCGTCATCGTCACGGGATCGAACACCACGGCCCCGTTCGCATCCGCCTGCATTATCCGCGGCGGACGCGTCACCGTGGACGATCCGGCATCGGCTTCCCCGCTACAACCGGTAGCGAACAAAAAGCACCCGGCGACCGACACGGCGATTCCCCGTAATCGCATGACTACCTCTCGCCCCGTTTTTATGCACGTCGAAATCCGCCCGGGAGGCCCCTATCCCGGCGAATAGTGCAGTCCAAAATATATAGACCGAAACCCCCGAGCGAAAGCCTCATTTACCGCCACCGCCCCCAAGATCCGGATCCGGCGATCTCCCCAATGAGACCCGAAGCCATGAGCGCTCGGCCTGCGGGCCCGGCGTACATCACCCGTTGGGCGAACGCCGTACTGCCGTAACCGTCGGACCAGATCAGCGGACCCTCCTCTGGCTCGTCCGGCCTCTCTCCGCCGCGTGGGACTGCCAGGAGCCCCCTCCGGCCGCGACGGCGACCGCGGCTTCGCGAAAAATCGCGGCCGATCAGCGCGATGCGGAGTATTTTCGGGGAGTCGCGAAAGCGAGCACATGCTTACCCGGAGCTTCATGCCCCTGAGGACGCGGTCTCCGGACCGCGCCCTCTTTTCTTCCCCTTCTTCTCCCCACCCGAGGCCGCGCCGCCATGAACACGATCCCCTGCAGGCGCGCTCCTCAGTCCGCCGGAGCAGATCGTGAATTCGCTGGTCATCACCGTGAGGGCGGGACCCGGGCAGCCGGGCTCGCTGCGGCCCATCACCCGGCTGAACCCGTCCTTCGCCTGGGCGGCGTACGGAGTGGTGTCCGATGCCCGCGACCTGAACCGCTTCTACCGGGCGCTCTTCGGCGGCCGGCTCGTCAGCCGGGAGTCGCTGGCGCAGATGCGCACCGGCGTCACCACGCCCCAGGCCCCGATCTTCCCCCGGTACGGGCTCGGGCTGGAGTCGGTGGGACTCACCTGCGGCGAGATGTGGGGCGCGACCGGCTCGATCCCCGGTTACACGCCCCTTGGTTTCGCCGACGCCACGGGCGAACGCCGGATGGCGCTCTCGGTCAACGTGCAGCGCAACGATCCGGCGGTCGCGCGCATGCTGCTCGCCGCCGTTGACGCGTTCAACCGTTACTTCTGCGGCGAGCCGTACGGACTGCCCGGCGGAGGGGCGAAGTCGCCGGCTTGAGCGCGGGCGGGCTCGAAGAGTTCGACGAGGTTGCCGGCGGGGTCGGTGAGCAGGATCTGCCGTCCGCCCGGGCCGGCGACCACGTCTCCCTGGAAGGACAGACCGGCGTCGCGGAGCCGGTCGATCTCGGTGTCGAGGTCGTCGACGATGAGGTGAATTCGGTTGCGACCTGCGGGGGTGCCCGGGGGTGTGGCGCGGGCGCCGGAGCTGGCAGGTCCGGACAGCAGGAGCCGCAGCGGTCCGCGTACCACCTCGGCGAAAGCGGGCGCGGCGTCCAGGCCCAGGGTGAAGCCGAGGTGGGCGGTGTAGAAGCCGACGGCGGCCGGCACGTCGTCGACGAGATAGCGGACGGCGGCGAGCTGGTCGGGTGCGGTCATGGCCGGGCCTTTCACGGTGTGAGGACGGGTAACAGGTAGCGGACGCGGGTGTCGATCTCCGCCACGATGCGCACGAAGGCGGGGTATCCGGCCTGCTCGGCGGCGGGGTCGGGGATGCTCCAGTGGATGCGCCGGGAGCGGTCGCCGAAGTCGGGGCAGACCTCGCGGACCTTGTCGCACAGGCTGATGACGTGGTCGAAGTGGCGCCCGGCGAGGGTGTCCAGGTGCCGGGGGCGCCGGTCTTCGAGGTCGATGCCGTAGCCCTCGCGCAGCGCCCGGACGGCGTCGCGGTGCAGGTGCGGCCGGGGGTGGCTGCCCGCGCTCACGATCTCCAGGTGGTCGCCGCCGTGGTGGCGCAGCAGGGCTTCGGCGATCGGCGAGCGGGCGCTGTTACCGGTGCAGGTGAACAGGACGGCGGGCGGGCGCGCGAGCGCCGTGGACGGCCGAGGTGGGACCGGGGCGAGGTGGAGCGCGGGGTGCAGCGCGAGGCCGCTGGCGGCCAGGGCGTTGGCGCAGCGGTCCAGGGCGAGGTGGTAGTAGCTGTCGCGGGCGTCGGCGCTACTGCGCCGCGTGGTGACCAGGTCGCCGTCGCGCAGCAGCCGCAGATGGTAGGAGACCAGGTTCTGCGGATGATCCACCAGGTCCACCAGTTCGCGTACCCGGTAGTCGCTCGTGGCCAGCTCGCTCAGCAGCCGCCATCGCAGCGGATGGCAGGCCAGTCGCACAAAGGCCGGGACGGGTTGAACCGGGGTCACCATGTCGCGATAATACATCAAACCCATTTGATGTATCTGTCCGTGAGTGTGCCAGACCTGCTCGCGGACGGTCACCCGGGTCCTGATGAGGGCCCTCACACCGGGCGATCCGCACGACCGGGGAAAAGAGCGACAGTGGCCGACGAACAGGCCGTGGGCGATCCGGCCGACGCTCCCAAAGGCGGCGAGGCGTCCTGGCGTACGGTGCGGGAGGTGGCGCTGCTGTTTCTCAAACTCGGCACCATCGCCTTCGGCGGCCCGGCCGCGCACACCGCGCTGACCTGAAGGACTCCCCGATGAACGACCCCGCGCCCACCTGCCCCTACTGCCGACTGAACACCGCCGCCGACGAACCGCCAGGCGGATGGGTCCACCGCGACGACTCCTGGCTCGTTCACCACGGCCCCGCCCAGTCCTCCAGGCCGGGAACCATGAAGATCGTCTCCACGCGGCACTACACCGACTTCGCCGAGATGACGTCAAAGGAGGCGGTGTCCTTCGGCGTCCTGCTTCACACGCTGGACACCGCCATGCGGGCCACCACCGACGCCGAACGCGTCCACCTGGTCTCCACCCGCGACCGCGTCCAGCACTTCCACGCCTGGCTCTATCCCCGCCCCGCCTCCCACGCCCTGCGCGGGACGGACTTCCTCAACGCGCCCCAGCGCAGCGAACCCGCCGACGCCGATCGGGCCACCGAGGCGGTACGCCGGCACCTACGCGCGAAAAGCGCCCTTTGAGGTCCGCGGTCGGATCCGTCACGGCCGAAATCGATGATCGATCAAGTCCGGACCAGGCCGGCACCTGCGGGCCCGGCCGATGTCAGCTACGCGACGTCGGGCCGCGTCATCAGCGGCGAGCGCAGATGCCACTCCAGATTGGGGCCGGTCAGGGGCACGATGTTCCACGTCGCGACCGCTGTGCCCGCTTCGGCGTCGACCACCAGCCGGACCCGGTGCGGGGTGGTGATGACGTAAAGATCGGCGACGAACGTGTCGCCCTGCCAGGCGCCGGCCGCGACGACAGGCCGGCCCAGCGG
This sequence comes from Streptosporangium sp. NPDC006930, assembly GCF_040635605.1. Lineage (NCBI taxonomy): Bacteria > Bacillati > Actinomycetota > Actinomycetes > Streptosporangiales > Streptosporangiaceae > Streptosporangium > Streptosporangium sp. NPDC006930. The sequence goes on from NZ_JBEYID010000012.1 coordinate 215,430, forward strand.
CGCGCTCTCCCGCCATTCGCCGTGGCCGACCTCAACGTCGAGGGACGGCCCCAGCCCCACGATCCACCCACCGTCCACGGGATCGACGGTCACCGTGGTTCCTTCGGGCAGAGGCGAATCCTCGGCACAGGCGTCGAGTCCCGCCTTGACCGAACGCCTCGGCTCTGCCGAACCCGGTACCGGCGCGAGTGACAGCCGCCGCAGCCGATCGGCGAGGATCTCGTCGTCCCGAGTGCTGTCCGCCTGGTCCAGGCCAGGCAGCAGACACTCCCACAGCGGGTCGAGTATCGCCTCACCCTGCGTTACCGCGGCGGTCACGGCGATCACGAGATCGTGTGACGGGACGACCAGACAAAACTGGCCGAAGGCGCCGTCGGCCCGGTAACCGTGACGCGACATCCAGAACTGGTAGCCGTACCCGCGAAGCGCGTCGAGGTTTTCCGACCAGCCCTCGATCTGCAGAGTCTCGATGTGCTGCCTGGTCGCGAGCTCCACCCATTCGCGCGGGATGAGCCGCCGGTCGCCCCACAGGCCGCCGCGCAGCAGCAGTTCGCCGAAGGCGGCGACGGCCTCGGTCGTGAGGTGCAGCCCCTGGAATCCGAAGGCGGCGCCGCTCGCCACCCGGTCCCATTCGGCATGGTCGACGCCCATCGGCGCGAAAAGGCGCTCATCGAGAAATTCCGGCAGGCCGCGGCCCGTGACCCGTTCCACCATCCGGGCCAGGAGGAAGGTGGTCGGATTGTCGTAGGCGTGCCGTGTCCCCTCGGCTTCGGGAAACGGTACGCGCAGGAAGCCCTTCACCAGGTCGCCCGGTTCCAGGCGCCACGCCTCGTCGAGACTGTCCGTACGGTGTCCGGCCGTCATGGACAGCAGGTGATGAACGGTGACGCGGCGTCCCTGGTCCGAGATGTCGGCCGGAACATGGTCGGGCAACACGTCCACCACCCGATCGTCCAGCGAGAGCAGGCCGTCGGCGATCGCGAGCCCCACGGCGACCGAGGTGAACGACTTGGTCACCGAGTAGAGCAGGTGCGGGCGCTCGGCCGAGTACGGGGCCCACCATCCTTCGGCGACGACATGACCGTGGCGTACGACCATGATGGAGTGGCACTCGGCCGACTGTGCTTCGAGCCGGTCCAGCAGCGCGATGATCGAGCGAGACGACATCCCCGAGGCGGCCGGTGTCGACCGTGGCAGCAGGGCACGATGAGAAGCCATCCAAGCACCGTAACAAACCCACTAAATCCACTCAATGGAGTTACGGGACGTCGTTTGGTCGTTTTCTCCACGAAACCGTGCTTCACGCGCGAGCCCGAATCCACCGCAACCGCCGCGCCGGCTCCTCCGAATCATCGCCCGTATCTCACCTTGGCGGAAAAAGGAAATTAACCCCGCGAATCCAGCGTGCGGACCGAAATTCGTTGAACGAGAGACCGGAAATGTTCCCGAGGGGATTTCCGACGTCGTCGCACTGTCGAGAGCCGGGATGCGCCTTCCTGAACCGAGTTCGCACCGAGGAGAGCCGATCACCGCACAGTGACGGCGCATGACGCCCGAAGGATAGGTCATCGGGGCCTTGGGCGTCCTGTTCCGCCAGATGAAAATCACTCAGCCTGGAACTAGAGTGAAAAAAATTAAAACAGGCTGAGGAGATGGTGGAGTCGATGTCGCCGGGAATGGGGCCCACGTCGCCGGACTTCAGCGGAATCGATCCAGATCTGATGCGAGGCTTCATCACCGCGCTGGAGCGCGGTCGCGATGTGATCGGCGAGCAGTCCGGGCGGATCCGGCAACTGTTCGCGGCGGCGGAGGTGTCGGCGGTGGGGCTGCGGCCGATCGGGGAGATCGGCGGCTGGATCGGCGACGAACTGCCGAAGCTGCGTCAACGCCTGGAAACGATCGACCAGGACCTCCCCCTGATGGTGGGAGGCGCCCCCCACATCCCGAAGCAGGGCTCGGCGTGGACCGGCGGCCAGGTCCAGGACCCGTTCCAGTGGGGGCTGCTGCCCTACGACGAGAAGACGGGAAAGTCCCCGGCGGGCAACGCCAAGAAGGGCACCGAACTCGCCGACAAGTTCAGGCACCTCCCCAAGCCGTCCCCCGGCCCGCCCGACGCCGCCTATGACCGGATCCTCGACAAGCTCGCCGACAAGCAAAAGGACGGCTACTTCACCGCCGGGTTCTTCCGGTCCCTCGGCCCCAAGGGCATGATCGACATGATCAACCGCCTGGAGAGATACGACAAGAAGGCGGCCGACAAGCACCGGAAGGTCATGAGCGACGCCCTCACCACGGCGATCGGCACGCAACCGGCCGTCCTCGGCTCCGCCTGGCAGGCCGACAACCTCAAGAAGGCGCCGACCCACGAGCTGGCGTCCCTGCTCAGACACGGCATGTTCCCCACCGCGTGGCTCACCGAGATAGCGCGCAGCAGGGTGGGCAAGCCGGTCGGCGACGGCTCCCGCCCCCGGCGTTGGGAGACCGACCTCGGCCCACTGCTACCCGCCCTGGCCAATAACCCCGACGCGGCGAGGAGCCTGTTCAACGCGATGTCCCGAGAAGACCTCCGAGACGTCTTCGCCGAACTCAACCGTTTGGGAGCCACCAAGATCGCCATTTTCCCCTGGCTGGAGATAGAGAAATCGAAATCTCCCTGGCAGGTGCCGAGGAGCATGAATTTCGACGTCGGCGCTGAGTTCGGCCGGATGCTCGCCGCCGCAGGCGGAGCCTACGACAAGGGACCGCACAGCCCCGAGGCCGTGAAGTTCGCCTTCAACGTCATGACCATCATGGGAGACCTCAAGGACACCGACGGCACCGCGGACTCTCCGGCCACCCCGATGGAGGTCGCGCCGAACGCCAGGATCTTCATGTCGACTCTGGCCGGCGCCTACGCCGCCGAGATCACCGAGGGCGCGAACATCGGCGATACCAACATGACCGAGGAGAGCGAGCTGAAGCCCTTCACCTCGGCCTTCGGCATGACCTCCGCGTTCACCCTGAGCCCGAAGGACACCTACCGCTTCCTCAAGACCTTCGCCGACTCCCCGGCGAACCTTCTCCCATTTGACCAGGCGATGGGCGGCCTCTCCCAGAAGCTCATCGCCGACGCCTCTGAGAAGACCCGGCGCACCGGAGACGTCGACCACCTGGACCGGGTCTTCACGGCCCTGGGCAACGTACGCGGCTTCGAACTCGCCGCCGTCGAGAAGGTCCAGGGCAACCTGGACTCGATCGACGAGCAGGCGAAGGACACGTTCAACTTCTTCCGCGACACCACCATCGGACTCGCGAGCATGTACATCGTCCCCTTCAAAGCCATGAACTATTTTTGGTTCGGACTTAGCACTACTCTCTCGGGCCACGGCGCCTTCATCGAAGATGACCCCGAGACCCGGATGGACCGGACCAACGCGGCGGAGAGGGTGGCGACCCTCGGCCGTCAGCACATGTACGCGCAAATACTCATGGCCAATGGCTTCGTCCCCAAGGTGACACCCGCCGAGTTCCAGGCCGGCCGCGCGTCCATCACCGACTCCAAGGGCAACCTCAAACCGTTCTCCGAGTTGATCAAGCCGCCCGATGTCCCCCTCACCGATGCCAAGGGCAACCTCAGGCCACCTTCCGAGTTGGTCGCGAAGGGGGACGAAGGACTCAAGGCGTTCGAACGGTGGATGATTGCCAACGGGATGGGCAGCGATGACAAAACTTCGCTAGGGGGACTATCCAACGAGATGGCGGACCGATTTGAAAGCCGCAACAAGCGAGGGCGGGAACGAGCCCTGGCCTTCGATAGCTAACTTACGAGATCGGCAGACACTCGGTCTCGCCTCGAACCCCATACTGGCCGTCGCCTGGAGACTCCAAGATGATCACCGTCTTGTACTTATCATTGGCGAGTCGGATAGGAGCGTTGCCACGATCTTCGGCAATTCGGTAGGGGGCGACGCGAGAGAGCGCACCCAGCAAAAGATCATTGAGGTTATCTCCATCACGCTGCGCCCCCGAGTCCCTGCCTGTAGCCGCAAACGTACGCTTGGCCATGCCCTCTCCACAGGGAATATCACGCCCACCGGAATCAGTGATTCGGACATCCGAAGCATAGCGCTCCTTCATCAATTCAGTGATGTGCGATTTAAGCGTCTCCCCCGCTTCGGCCGCCGTAGGGTCACTATCCCCACATCCGGACACCATCAGCACCATAAACATGCAGACCAAAACACCGCGCCATACAAAACGTGTCACACATTCCTCCAGAGCTGGCCCGGGTGCTGTAGATCCAATAATGTCCAATAGTCCGCCCGATGTATCGGCATCCGAAGAGGGATATATGAATCCTGGCCCGGACGGTCTGGTGCCCAACCCGCGGCGCCAGGTGCTGGAACAGATATTGGTGGAGCTCAAGGCGAGAGTCGCCCTCCTTGAGGCCGCGCTCGACCCGGCCCACGGCCAGCTCACCGGCAAGTCGGTGTGGGTCGGGCCGAAGGCCCGGACGTTCACCGAAGATCTCACTGCCCGCCACACCCGACTGCGCCAGGCGGCCAGGGCACTCGTCGACATGATCGAAGAGGAGCTTCGGTCGGCTCCGGCGAAGATCCCGCCCTCCGCCACGCGACAGTGACGCATCGGGCCGAAATCCGGCCGGGAGCCGACGTTACCGACTCACGTCATGCTTCGTGACGCACGGCGAGGTTGTCGAAGCCGTCACTCTTGATGCCGGCGAGGAAGGCATCCCATTCGGCCGAGGTGAAGGCCAGCACGGGGCCTTCGGGGTCCTTGGAGTCACGGACCAGGACGAGCAGATCTGCATCCGGACCAGAGTCGGCCTGGGAGGTCTCGGCGAGGGCGACTTCAACGCAGTCGGGACCGTTACCGCTCAGAGTGCTCTTGCTCCAAACACCTACCTCGACACAGTCCTGACCAGCACCACAACGGGAACTCTTGTTCCAGACACCTACCTCGACGCAGTTCTGGCCAGCGCCACTGAGGGAGCTCTTACGCCAGACGCCAACTTCAACGCAGTCGGAGCCGTTGCCGCTCAGTGAGCTCTTACGCCAGACGTCGATCTCAACGCAGTTTTGTCCGTTACCGCTGAGTGAGCTCTTACGCCACATCACCTGGGACAGTTCCGGTGTGAACATTCCACATTGCCTTTCGTGGAGTGGTTACTCGAACTGGGAAGCCGCCTCAGCGATAAAGCGGTGAGATTCGTCCGGATCCAGCGCTTTCGCCCGAAGAAGTCCGTATCGGTAAACATCCGTCTCTCGCTCTATATAGAGACTTCCCGTGAAGTTCTCCATGAACACCACGTCAGGGTCGGCAGGTTCGGGAAACTCCATGATCTCAAATGCGCCGTTCGTGCCGGGATGGACTCCAGCTGCGAAAGGCAGCACCTGGATGGTGACGTTGGGGAGGTCGGTTATGTCGAGTAACCGCTTGAGCTGGGAGCGCATCACCTCAGGTCCGCCGACAGGACGACGGATGACGGCTTCGTCCAGAACAACCCAGAAACGCAGGGGCATGTCTTGAACAAGGAGCGTCTGGCGAACCATGCGAACCTCGACGCGCCGCTCGATCTCGCCCGGGGATGAGATGAACAAGGCGGATCCGACTCCGGCCGCTGCGCCGGCGGACGGATCACCGTCGCCGTCGCCCACCATGATGGAACGCTCCACATCGACGTGATCGACGCCGGATCGGCGACCGGGCACCGCCCCCTGCTGCGCGCGAACGTCTCCCCCGAAAGCGGCGGAGGACGCGGACTCTGGCTGGTCAGAGAACTGTCATCGGCCTGGGGCTGGTACGAGATCCTCACCGGCCGCGTGGTGTGGTTCCAGCTGAACGACCGGTGACCCCATGATCCGCTGGGACCGCCCACCCCGCTGCTTCGGTCCGCACACGAACCCCTCATCTCCTCCTCGACCGACGCCCTCCTGACCGGCGGCACGCCTGAGGTTCGAGCGGCTCGCCGATCAGGAGGGCGGGGCCGTGACCGTCACGGTGAGGGTGTGGGATGACGGTCATGCGGGAGATCAGTCCTTCGGGCGCTCGCCGAGCCTGTCGGTGAAGCCCATGTCGGCCAGCGCCACGCGCAGTAGCGGCACATCCTTCTGCACCACGTCGTACTCGAGCAGTTCGGCCGTACCCGGGTCGATGACCAGGCGGAAGGTGAGCGCGTCGGCCGCCGAGGAGGAAAGGGCGACCCCTGTGCGCCCCAGCACGTCCTTCGCCTCACCCTGCGAGGTGATGCCCGGCTGGTCGGCGAGCACCTTGAACAGGGCGGACCGGGTGCCCGGCGTGATCGGCGCGGTCATCAGGTCCACGCCCGTCTGCCACAGGTAGACGGCCTTGCCCAAGTCCGCGGAGTTGGGGCTGCGCTTCCAGAGGTCGTCCAGGTGGCGCTTGAGCTCGTCCTTGCCGGTGGGCAGCTTGGTGACGTTCCGCAGGTTCAGGCTCGGGTTGTCGATCGACAGGATCGGCTCGAAGGTGTCGTCGGCGGTCCTGGGCTTGTCGTCCGCCAGTATGGGCGACCCCGCCGCCTTCCAGGCGGCCTCGTCCTGCGGGGAGCCGAACGTGACCTTCACGTCCTGGTTGCTCGCCCTCCGGCCGGCCTCGCCCGCCTTCATGGCGCGCCAGGTCTCGCGAGTGTCGGCCCGGTAGGCCTCGTACGGCAACTCGGCCGACTCCGCCTTGGTCTTGGCCGTGGACTCGCCGGGGGCGTTGTCCACCTTCTGCAGGGTGCGCTCGTTGACGTACCAGTAACGGCCGGAGTGCGCCGGTTCCCGCCGCGCGGTCGAGGCTGCGGCCAGCAGGAACGTGCGCGCGTCGGCCACGCGTTCTGGCGTGCCCTGCGTCGTGGAGGCGACCACCGCGCCACTCGGGCCCGTACCGGCCGGGTCCGTACCGGAGCCGCCGGTCGTGACGACGACGGCCGTGGCCGCGAGCCCGGCGGCCACCGTGCCGGCCATCAGGAAGTGCGGCCACCGCAGGCGCGGCCGGGCCGGGTGAGCGGGCCGGGCCTGTTCGGCACGTGGAGTGGCGAAGGCGCGGGCCAGGTCGCCCGCCCGGCGGCGGCGGTAGCCGTCTTCGGTCAGCTCGTCCAGCTCACCGGGCTTGAGCCGGGCGAAAGTGCGGTCATCCATGAAAGGGGTCTCCAAAGGGGTGCGGATCAGGATTCGAGACTGCGAACGCGGCGTGGGCCGCCGACGCGCATCGCCTGGGTGAGGCGCTTGCGCGCCCGGTGAAGCCGGACGTTGTACGTGCGGACCGAACACCCCATGACGGTGGCGGCCTGCTCCGGCGGCAGGCCGTACCAGGTGGCGAACACCATCGCCTCCACGTCCTGCTCGGGCAGGGCCGACAGCGCGGCCAGGGCGTTCTCCCTGTCGATGACGTGCTCGGCCACATCCCACGCCACGTGGTCGCGTGCGGTGGTGAGGGCGGCTATCCGATCGACCAGGGCCTGGCGGCGGGTGCGCGAGTCGCGCTGCTTGGCCAGCAGGTTGCGGGCCACGCCGAGCAGCCAGGGCAACGCCGGCTCGGGGAGTTCCGCGAGCCGCCGCCACGCCACGAGGAACGTCTCGCTGCAGACGTCCTCGGCCGCGTCGCGCTCGGCCCGCAGCAGGGCGTAGCCGAGCACGCCGCGGTAGTGCCGGTCATACAGGTCGGTGAATCGTTCTTCGGGATCGTCCACACCAAGTAGTCCCTCCGAACGCGTCCGGATTACCGCGTCCCGTCGATTCATCCCTCATGCTCGCGGCACCATATGGGCTGACGGCGATCACTGACGCACGCTGCAAGGCCACCACCTGCGCGATGACCCGCCTACGGCGAAGCAGACCGTGTGGATCGCCCTACTTCAGGAACTGGCGCGATAGGCCGGACTCACCCTGTCCCTTGATCACATCATCCGGCTTGACGACTGAGGGGCAGCGGGCGGATACTGACCGTGTCGTGTCCTCTGGGGCACGGAAGTGGCGCCGGGAACCCCCCGATGGAATCGGGAGCCCGGCGCTTGCGTTTTCTTCCCTCACGTCTCCGACGCTTCCAGGAATGTGACGCGGCCTTCAAACAGCGGCCACCATCGCTGATCTCCACCCAGCCATCCGGTCACGATCCCCGCGACGACATCGGCCGTCCACAGCGCGGCATCCGAGCTGGCTCGTTCCCAGCTGACCGACATCTCAGTGGCGATACGCCCACTTCGGCGCAGAGCCGTAAGAATCGCCTTGTCGCCTGCGTCCTGCTCCCGGCGCGACTCGAAGACCACTGTCCCCACTTGACGTTCGGACAACTCAGGCAGCAGTCGGAGTAGCGCATGACGCCTGGCGCGTTCCGAGCGGCTCGCAGCGCCGTACAGGCTGACGGCGACCACTGACGCACACTCCAAGGAGGCCACCGCCTGAGCGATGAGATGCCTGCGTGCGACCCGCTCCGTCCTCCAGTGAACAGTTGGCGCCTTGCCGTACCGCAGGGCATCCATCGTCGCCCTGATCCGGTCTGGTTTCTCCGTCGGCAGAAGGACCGCGGCAAGGACATAAACGCAGTCGTCATCCTGACGGATGCGACAGCTTTCATCGACGAAGGCGAAGAGCACTCGCCGAACTTCACGTCACCCAGAGCTTCCATCACCTCACTCTTTGCCATCAACGCACAGCCGATCGACGGAGCAACGCCCACCACAAGCCCATGTCGGAGAAGGGCTTCCCGCGCGGGGTCCGAGTCGGCCGAAACCTTTGGGGTCACATCGGGCTCCGGGGATGCCGTCCGCAGCCTCCACCATCACGACAATCTGGAGGGACGAAACCGGATGGGCCGGAGAGGACCTCGGCATTACCCTTGGCTGAGCCTCCATGGTCGGGTTGGCTCCACGGTGAACTGAGTCAACGGATAGGCTGCCAAAATGACCTTCTGGAAAGCCGGGGCCGCCCACCTGGGCACATGCCGTCATCGCGCTTTCCTGCCAGGTCGTCACCTTTCTGGCCCTCACCCGGAGACACGATGCCTCCTTCTGCCGACCCAACCGTCTCCGTCACTCTGGCGGAGATAGCCAGGATCGCCGGTGTCGGGCGCGCGGCCGTCAGCAACTGGCGCCGCCGCCACGACAGCTTCCCCGCGCCGGTCGGCGGTACGGACACCAGCCCGCAGTTCGCGCTGTCGCAGGTGGAGGAGTGGCTGAGGCGGCAGGGCAAGCTCGACGAGGTCGGCAGCCGGGAACGGCTGTGGCCGGAGTTCGAGGCGCTCGGCGACCGCGACGCGATGGGGAGGGCGATCGCCGTCGCCGGTGCCCGGCTCGCGAGGCTCACCGATAAGGAAGCGGGACCCGATGACAGCGCCGGATGGCTTCCCGGCGGCACCGACCTCTCCGATGCTCAGCGGTCCCTGGTGGAACGCGCGGTCGGCCTGGCGAAGAAGCACGGCGCCCGGGACACCTTCGACTTCCTGCTCGGCCGTTGGCTCGACACCCACGTACGGCAGATCAATGTCACGCCGTCCCCGCTGGCGGCGCTGATGGCCGAGGTCGCCGAGTTGTCGCGCGGCGGCGAGGCCGGTGACGTCGGCACCGTGCTCGACCCCGCGTGCGGCACGGGCGGTCTCCTGCTCGCCGCCGCCCGGCAGTGGGCCGGTACGGCGGACTTGCCCGCCTCGGGTGCCCCGCTGAGACTGCTCGGCCAGGACGTGGACGCGACCCAGGCGGCGCTCGCCGCCGTACGGCTCCTGCTCGCCGGCCGCTCCCCGGAGCGTGAGAGCGCCTGGGGGGTCGACGTACGGGCGGGGAACACGTTGCGCGCCGATCCCCATCCCGATGTCCGCGCCGACGTGGTGCTGTGCAACCCGCCGTTCAACGAACGCGACTGGGGATACGAGGAACTCGCCACCGACGCCCGCTGGACGTACGGTCTGCCTCCCCGCACCGAACCGGAACTCGCCTGGACGCAGCACGCGCTGAGCCGCCTGGCACCCGGCGGGACGGCCGTGCTGTTGCTGCCGCCCGGTGTCGCCTCCCGCAGGGCGGGGCGCCGGGTCCGGGCGGGGCTGCTCCGCAGCGGCGTGCTGCGCGCGGTGGTCGCCCTGCCTCCGGGGTCCGCGCCCCCGCACAGCGTCGCGCTGCACCTGTGGGTCCTGCGGGCACCGGCCGAGGGCGGAACGGACGCGGGGGCCGGGGTGCTCCTGGTCGACGCGGCCGACGTCCAGCAGGAGCCGTCGGGGGGAACGCAGCGAGCGGGCAGGGCGGCGATCGACTGGCCCCTCCTGCACAGGCGCGTGGTGTCGGCCGTCCAGGAGCTCCGGACGATCCAGACAACCCAGACGGGCCAGGCACCCCAGACGGCTCCGGGGGCTCCGGCGGGAAACGCCGACGGGGACCGGCCGGCCGATCACGCCGTGGTCCCGGTGATCGACCTGCTGGACGAGGAGGTGGACCTCACCCCCGCGCGGCACGTCCCGAAGAAGGCGACCTCCGCGAACCTGGGCCTGCGGCGCTCGTGGAACCGGTTCGGTACCCTCCTCCACGAGTTGCGCGATCTGACCGCGACCCTTTCCGCCCTCGAACTGAGCGGCGAGGAGCCCGCGGGCCAGGGCACGGTGACCGTGGGCGACCTGCTCAGGGCGGGTGCGCTCACGATGCGAGCCGGGCAGCAACCGGCCGACGGCGTGGTGCGCACCGGCGACGCCCCCGACGACGCCGTACGCGTGCTGACCGTCGCCGACGTGCTGGCCGGAGGCAGGTCGTCCGGCTGGCTGACCGCGCCCGACGCCTCCGCGGGAGAGAACGCGGGCGGCCTCACCCTGACCGCACCCGGGGAGGTGGTGGTCGTCGGCGCCCATCGGGCGTTCGGCGCCTGGGTCGAGACCGACGCCCCCACGGTGCTGGGTTCTCAGTTGTACGCTCTCCGGGCCGATCCGGCACTCCTCGATCCCTGGTTCCTCGCCGGTTGCCTGCGCGCCCCGGCCAACGCGAGGCAGGCGGGCACCCACGCCTCGACGTCCTCCCGCATCGACGTCCGCAGGCTGCAGGTGCTGCGGCTTCCCCTCGACGAGCAGCGCCGCTACGGCGAGGCCTTCCGGCGGCTCACCGCCTTCGAGCGATCACTGCGAGAGGCGGGGACGATCGGCGGGAAGCTGGTCGACGGTCTGACCGACGGCATCGCCGCGGGGAGGCTTCCGGGAAACCGGCCGTGATCTCCGCCGGATAACACCTCGAACCGGACGTGATCTCCACCGGACACCACCCGGAACCGGCCACGATCCCCTCCGGACAACACCCCGGACCGGACGCGGGCGATCACCTGGGCGTTCGCGACATCGCGCGGCCGGACAAGGCGAGCCTCCATACCCTGCCGACATTTCATGATTTATCTAGGTATCGGACCCGGTTTGCCGACTGGGGGTAAACGATGTTCGATGTACCCCAGTTCGCGTTCCTGTCACAGTGGTCCGCACCTGCTGTGCCAACCGTAAGAAGGCGGTAGGCATGGATTTTCGGGTTCTCGGCCCGCTGGAGGTTCATCATGACGAGGCTCGCCTGGGACTGGGCGGTCCACGTCAGCGGGCGGTGCTGGCGCGGCTGCTCGTCGCGGGTGGCGCGCTCGTCTCCACCGATACCCTGATCGACGATCTGTACGGTGACGCCCCGCCGCCGAGCGTGGTGGCCACCCTCCAGGCGTACGTGTCCAACCTGCGCCGGATCATCGAGCCGGAACGCCCGCCGCGCACCCCGCCTCGACTGCTCGTCGGGCGGCCGCCCGGTTACCTGCTCGCCGCGACCGACGTCGACGCGGTCCGGTTCACCGAGCTGGTGTCCGGGACGGAGTCACGTCCCGCCGCCGAGACGCTCACCCGCGTGGAGGAGGCGCTGCGGCTCTGGCGCGGCCTGCCGTACGGCGAGTTCCACGGTGAGCTGTGGGCGGCCGGTGAGGTCAACCGCCTGTGCGAGCTGCGCCTGGTCGCGGTCGAGCGGCACGCCCAGGCCCGGCTGGATCTCGGCCGTCCGCAGGCCGTCATCACCGGCCTGGAGGCCGAGGCGGACGCGAACCCGTTGCGCGAGCGGCTCTGGCATCTGCTGGCCCTGGCCCTGTACCGCACCGGGCGGCAGGCCGACGCGCTGGCCGTGCTGCGCCGGGTCAGGGACCTGTTCGCCGAACGGCTCGGCCTGGATCCCGGTCCCGGGCTGCGGGCGCTGGAGGCGGACATCCTGCGGCAGTCCGACCGGCTCCTGCTCCCCTCCACCCCCGAGGTTCCCGTTCCGATCTCTCCTGCCCGCCGGGTCCCGCACGGCAGGGACCGGCAGCTCGCCGCCCTGGAGGGCCTGCCGGCGCGGGACGGCGGTCTCGCGATCGCCACGGTGAGCGGTGAGCCCGGCATCGGCAAGACGTGGCTGCTCGAAGCCTTCAGGGACCGGTACGCCGAGTCCGGCCGTCTGGTGCTGTGGGGCCGTTGTCCCGAGACCGAGGGTGCCCCGCCGCTCTGGCCGTGGTTACAGATCCTGCGGGCACTCGCCCGCGTCTGCCCCCCGCCGGACCTCGATGCCCTCGCCGGGCTGATGGACGACGAGACGCCCACGGGCTCGGCGGAGGCCGCCCGGCTCCGCCGCCACCAGGCCGTCGCCGACTGGGTGAGGGAGACCGCGCGGACCCGGCCCACGGTGATCGTCCTGGACGATCTGCAGTGGGCCGACGCGGCCTCGCTCGGCCTGCTCGGCGACCTGGTCACGCTCATCGGCGACGCGGAGAACGACATGGGGAGCGGCTCGGGGGACGACACGGGGAGCCACGCGGCGAGAGGTGCCGCCGTCATGGTGGTCACCGCGTTCCGCGAGGGTGCGGACCTGCTCCCCCTCGACGGCGTGCTGGGTCGGCTCGCCCGCCACAACCCCCTCCGCCTGCGCCTGACCGGTGTCGGCTCCGACACCGTACGGGCCATCGCCGCGGAGATCGGTGTCGAGATCGACGGGGGCGCCGCCCGCGCGCTGACCGAACGCACCGGCGGCAACCCCTTCTTCGTCAGGGAGACCGTGCGGATGCTCGCCCAGGGCGGCACCCTGGACGCGGTACCCGGCGCGGTCGCCGACCTGATCCGGCGACGGGTGGCCGCGCTCGGCCCGCAGGTCGGCACGGTGCTCAGGAGGGCGGCGGTGCTCGGCCGGGACTTCGATCCCGACGTCGTCGCCCAGGCATGCCGGGGTGAGGTGTACGACCCGCTGGACAGGGCCGCGCACGCCGGGCTGCTGCTGGCCCGCGACCGTCGCATGGCCTTCGCGCACGACCTGGTCAGAGAGACCCTCCTGGAGGACATCCCCCCGCTGCGCAGGGCGAGGATCCACCGGGAGGTGATGAAGGCCCTCGCCGCCCGCCCCGCCGTGGACGTGGCCGTCATCGCCCATCACGCGATCGAGGCCGGTCCCGCCGCGTACGGTGAGGCGACGAGGTGGGCCCGCGCCGTGGCGGAGCAGGCGTCCCTCCGGCTCGCGTACGAGGAGGCGGCCCTGTGGTGGGGCCGGGCGGTGGAGGCCCACGGCTCCTCCGCCGGCGACCCGCTCGACCACGTCGAACTCCTGTTGCGGCAGATCCAGGCACTGCTGCAGGCCGGGGACCCGCTCGGTGCCCGCGAGGCGCGGGCACGGGCCATCCGCGTCGCCGACCGCGCCGTCGATCGGGGCGGCCCCACGCTGATCGCCCGCGTGCTGACCTCGCTGGACGCCCCGTCGGCCTGGACCCTGCGCAACCCGTACGAGGAGGTGGAGCTTCGGCTGGTGCACCGCTTCGAGGTGGCCCTGCGGTCGCTGCCGGAGGAGGACGGTCCCGAGCGGGCGCGGCTGCTCGGCGGGCTCGCGCAGGAGCTCTACGACGGAAGCGACGACCCGCGCTGCGACTCCTTCTCCGCCGAGGCCGTCGCGATGGCGCGCAGGCTGGGGGATCCGCACCTGCTCATGCGGATGCTCAACGCCCGCCAGCTATCGCTGCCCCAGGCGGCCCACCCACACGAGCTGATCGAGATCGCCACCGAGCTGGTCGAACTGGCCGTGCGGACCCGGATGCCGGAGTACGAGCTGCTCGGGTGGATCCTGCTGACCCATCACAGGCTGCAGCTGTTCGACGTGGCCGGCGCGGACGAGGCCGCCCTCCGCTGCGACGCGATGCTGGAACGGCTGCCGCTGCCCTGGCCGCGGTTCCAGCACACCATGTGGCGCGCCAACCGGCTGGTCCTGGCCGAGTGTTTCGACGATGCCGAGGCGCTGTATCACGAGGCGGAGCGGCAGGCCGGACGGCTCGGCATGTGGTACGCGGGCGCGGTGGTGGCCACCGGACGCATCCTGCTGCATCACCGGCGCGGTTCCATGGCCGACGCCGAGTCGCTGATCGACTCGATCACCGGCATCCACACCACCATGGACCACGACGCCGGGATCCTGCGGCTGTGCGCCCAGGGCCGCGTCGAGGAGGCCGCGCGAACGGTCGAGAACGGCTGGCCCAAGCCGCCGGGCGACTGGTCCTGGCTCACCATGACCTGCCTGCAAAGCGAGGCCCGAGCCGCGGTCGGCGACCTGCCGGCCTGCCGGGAGAGCTACGCGGCGCTACTGCCGCACGGCGGGAGCATCGCGGTGGGCTCGGCCATCGCCCTGGCGGGCCCGGTGGACTGGTTCCTCGCCCTGCTCGCCTCGGCGCTGGGCGAGCACGAGAGCGCCGCCGGGCATCTCCTGAGCCTGGCCGGGCAGGCCGACAGGAACGGGCTCACCGCCTGGCGGGACCGGGCGGCGGCGGCGCTGTCCCGAGGGAACGGCGAGGCGGGAACGGCCCCGGGCCCGCTGGGCGCTGCCCGGCGGGTGGGGCCGTCGTTCGGTCGATGAGCCGCCCGAGACAGTGAGCCGCTCAGGCCATAAGCCGCTCAGGCAGACCCGCAGGGCGAGTCACGCGGCGACAAGGGGACGAGAGGACGATAGGACGAAGGGCACGCCGCTCAGGCGGTGAGCCGTTCGGCGACGAGATCCACGAAACGCTCGTGCTGCAGCCGGGCCATGTCCGGGTCCAGCACGAGCGCGTTCCCCTCCTGCCCGGCGGTGTCGCCGAACTCCCGGACCATGTTGAGAACCTTGTACACGTTGACGACCTGGTAGACGGCGACGATCTCGTAGACATAGCCCGCCATCGGGGCGATCTGATAGGTCGCCAGGCCGTTCGCCCGATCGGCGGCCGTGGAGTCGGCCTTGAAGCCGAACCGTTCGGCCAGCACGTCGCGGGTGAGGTTCCGCGCCGCCGTGAGCGCCCGGTCGATCCTGACCCGGTCGCCGCTGGTCATCTCCCTGCCGAACGAGGCGAGGAACGCCGGATCCTTCTTCGAGATCGCCGCCACCACCGCGGAGGCGAACTCCTCCTGCTTGGCCGTCACCCCACCGGCCGGACGCACGATCTCGGGGAACCTCTCGGCCACCGGCCCGATCCCCAGGATCAGCCCCCGATAGACACTCTCACCGTCGTACGCCGAGACCACGGCCCCCGCACCGGCCACGACCACACCGGCACTGGCACCGGCCGCGTGCACCGGCACCACCACCGCACCGGCCGCCAACCCCGCGACCAGGGCCGCCAGAACCACCTTCGACACCCGCATCGAACTCCTTCCACAAACGTGAACGATGGATGAAACCCGGTCGTGAGACCGGAGCGGTCCCCGGCGGCGAACGCACCTCGCGCCGCGACCGGGGCCCGCTGGGCTCAGCCTGGAACCCACTCGTGTTCCGGCCGGTACGACCGGCCGGAACAGGGCCCCTTCGAACTCGGGTCGGCAACGCCCGGCCCGGTCACGACCGTTCTTCGCGGCGCGAGGGGCGCTCTGACGCCGATCTCGCCGACAGGCCGGCCCGCCACTCCGGGCTCTCGCCGCGTACCGAGCACAGAGGGGTGCCACCGGGCAGGCGGTGCCGCGTCCTGGCCACCACCGCGTAGACCAGGTGTGCCGCCCAGGACACCGGGGGGACCGACATGAGCCTCCCGAGCACGCGCCACCCGCGCGAGCGCTGCCAGACGAGCAGGGCGGCGAAGGCCCGCGCGCCACCGGCCGGAGCCTTCCCCTGCTCGATCCACCAGGCGGCCCCGGCCACCTGTTCCCGCGAGAGCCCGTGATGTGCGAGGTCGAGGGCCTGCCAGGCGAAGGTGTCCGGCCAGTCAGGGAGCACACGGCGCAGGGTGCGCAGCGCGTTCGCGCAGAATCCGCAGTCGCCGTCGTAGACCAGGAAGCGGGCGGGCGTTCCCACCGGGATCACGGCCGCCCCTCGGGAGCCGGGCCCGCATGGGCCGGAGCGGGGCCGGGAGACGCCCGCCCGGCCTCGTCCCGGAGATCGGGAGCGGTGATCGCCTCCGGGGACGCGGCGCCGACCACCGCCTCCTGTGGTGCGACCCCTGCCTCCTGCGGTGAGGGAACGGCCGTCACCTCATCCGGAACGGCGGAGGCGGCACCCGCGGTCGCGCCCGTACGGCGCGCGAGGACCGGCCACGTCGACCGGGCGCGGTCGAGCCGGGCGAGGACCCGCAGGCGGCCGGGCAGCCGGAACGGCACGTCGACCGGGCGCAGATGGAGCACCAGGCAGGCGAGCATCGCGAACATGAAGCTTCCGAGGCCCATGAGCACCCCGATCGAGATGTGGAAGGCGACACCCGCGGCGAGCAGGTACGGCCGGACCGGTCGGCGAGCGATCATTCCGAGCGCGATCGCGAACTCGATGACGAGTGGCCCCCACGTCATCAGGGTGACGCCGATCGGGTTGATCAGGATCGGGGTGAGCAACGGCTTGATCCAGCTCGGCATGCCGAAGAACGGGTCGGTGAGCCAGTACCACAGCCCCGTGCCGTCGGCCCACTCCGCGTGGCTCAGCTTGGCCACCGACGCCTGGAAGTAGAGTCCCGCGACCTGCAGGCGGATCACGAAGAAGGTCGTCCAGGCGAAGAACGACAGGGCCGGGCGTCCGCTCACGTCGACGGGCGGGCCCCAGTGCCACCTGCGCCCGTCCAGCAGCGCGACGGGAAGCAGCAGCAGGGTGACGACCGCGCTGATCTGGTCGCCCCCGTCGGGGATGGTGGCCGACGCCATCAGGCTGACCGTGACCCACCAGTGGCCCAGGGCGGTGAACCTCGGACGCCAGCCGATGACCACGAGAAGCAGCAGGCCGATCGAGAGGAAACGGGCGATCTCCAGCTGGTCGCTCGGGACCACGCAGAAGACGCTGACCTGGGCGATGCCCGAGCAGTTGGGGAAGCCCGACATTCCCTGCGCGGGGCGGAAGAGGGAGGTGCTGTGACTGAACAGGAGGGTTCCCAGCGTGCCGAGCGCCATCAGGGTGCGGGCCAGGCCGTAGACGTTCGTCCATGGCGAGACCCGCGCGAGGCGCGCGACGGCGAGACCGGCTCTGGTCAGCATGTGACCTCCAATCGGGCGACCCTGGCGGGCATGGCCGTTTCGCTCCCGGCCCACGCCCACGGCAGCGGCTCGCGCTGGATCAGGCCCACCGAACCGCAGTGGATGGGGTTGGGCGCGATGTTGCGTATCGTCACGGCGCTGGGGGCGCGGTCGAGGCATGAGGCGACGTCGCCGCCGTCACACGCCACCCATCCGTCGGCGGGAACCGAGGTCTGCATGATGCCGAGTTCCAGCCCTTGGGCCCGAGAGCGCCGGTTGAAGCCCAGCACGTTGCGCGGTTCCGAGTGCGGGCCGAGTCGCGCGTCCTGCCAGCCACCGGTGCCCGCGGTCTGCCACACGCCGATCTGCGGTTCGCGCGGCGATTTGGTGAAGAACGCCCACCCCTGCGGGGTGAGGGTGGTGATGGTCAGCCTCAGCTGCTCCTGCCCGGGAAGTGAGAGGGCGTTGCTCGGCAGCTGGGTGTGCACCACGTAGAAGATCACTGATCCCCAGAAGGCGACGATGCCGACGAGCGCCCACCCGAGGCGCCTGGCCATGGCGGTTTCGGTCAACGGAATCTCCGTGGATTCTCAAGGCCCGGTTCCGCGCCGGATGCGGCGCGGAACCGGGCGCGGGGGCCGGAGATCAGGCGGCGAGCCGCTCGGCGACGAGGTCCACGAAACGCTCGCGGTCGAGCCTGGCCAGGTCGTCGCTCACCAGGGCCTCGGTCCAGTGCCTGATCTCGTAGACATTGGACTCGCGGACGGCGTTGGCCATCTTGTACACGTTGACGATCTCGTAGACGTTGCCGAGGTAGACCATGTACACGAAGACCGCCAGGCCGTTCACCTGGTCGGTGGCCGTGGCGTCGGCCTTGAAGCCGAACCGTTCCGCCAGCACGTCCTTGGTGAGGTTCTGCGCCCTGGTGAAGGCCCGGTCGATCCTGACCCGGTCGCCGCTGGTCATCTCCCTGCCGAACGATTCGAGGAAGGCCGGGTCCTTCTTCGAGATCGCCGCCACCACCGCGGAGGCGAACTCCTCCTGCTTGGCCGTCACCCCACCGGCCGGACGCACGATCTCGGGGAACCTCTCAGCCACCGGCCCGATCCCCAGGATCAGCCCCCGGTAGACACTCTCACCGTCGTACGCCGAGACCACGGCCCCCGCACCGGCCACGACCGCACCGGCACTGGCACCGGCCGCGTGCACCGGCACCACCACCGCACCGGCCGCCAACCCCGCGACCAGGGCCGCCAAGACCATCTTCGATACCCGCATCGAACTCCCTTCACGAACGTGAGACGGCACACGGAATCCCGATGTGAGCTCGTTGGCCGGCGACCGGAGCCTTTTCCTACGGTCCGCGACATTCCGGCGCAAGAGAGGTTGGATTCCGGCCATTGTCTCCACGGACTTTTCGCCGCTTCGACGGAGAGTGTCACGAGCGATTTGGCGTGCGCTTGGAACGGCGCCGCCCCCGCCAGTGAATCACTTGGAACCCAGCTCAGCCTGGTCAGGCCAGCACAAATCAGACCAGCCCGCTCCGGTCCGCGCCCCGATGGGTTTCCATGCCGCCAACTGCGGGGTCCGTTTTGGATTCTTCTCGACCGGGAAAAGGCCCCGCGCGGGCGGCCGTTCCGGATGGTCGCTCAGCTGCGACCTCGGGAAAGGCCGCGACACCGCGTCAGTATGTCGTCACACTGAGGTGTGACAAAGTCGGTTGATTGCGGCAGCGCGCGAAGCCCTTGAACCCGATTTACGTCATATACAGCCTAATTCCGCATTAAAACAGCATTTACGGCACACTTTGCCCCCGCTGGAACCTGCGGAGCCCGGCTGACATCCAACCCCGTACGACTGACGTCCTTTTATCGGAAGTGAGCCGTACATCCCCCAGGTTGATGACATATGAGGTGTCGTGACTATGGCGTCGAATGTAACGCGGTTATACCAGGCGGTGCTGCGCGACCCGGTCGCCCCGATCTCGATCCGGCTGCGCCGCACCTTCTCGGAGTGGGTCGAGCAGAAGGGGTTTCCGCCCCCGGGTGCCGCGCGGGCGATGGTCGAGGCCGAGGCCGGCCGGGCACGGCTCACGATGGAACGGCGCGGCGACTGCGGCCGATACACGCTGGACGAGCCGTACGGGAAAGGACACCTGAAGACCCGGGTGACCTACACCGAGTCGGTGGCGGGCATGACCGGGTGGGTGATCGTCACCGTGGACCGGCACGAGGGACGCGACCAGGAAGAGCACCGGCCGGCGCCGTACCAGAACGGAAAGCACGCAACGGACCGACATGAACCGGTGTCGCAGCAGAATGGAAAACCCGAAAAAGGGCGACATGAACCAGGGGCGTACCAGAACGGAAAGCGCGATCCGGGGCGAACGGAAAGGCGAGAACCGCCGACGGCGAGCGTGCCCGGGTTCCTCCCCGCGTACCTGCGCACCGCGCGGATCAGCGACGGCGGCATCCACCTGGAGGACGGCCCGCTGGTTCTCCATGAGGACGACCTGGACCGGTTCGTCCCGGTGATGACCGAGCCTCTCCGGAGGGCGCCGATCCTCGTCCTCTCCGTGGATCCGCAGAACCCGGAGGCCGCGCGGGCCCATGCCGACTATCTGGCCGGCGCGGTCACCGGTGCGGGCCTGGTCGTACGGCTCGCCGACCTGCACACCCAGAACCGGTTCAACAAGGCGATGGGCAAGGAGCTGGGGGTGTTCGGCGGTGGGATTCGCACCTATCTCGCCCCCTTCGACCCCGCCGGGGAGCCCTACCCCCGCAGGCATCCGCCCATGGGCGCCGCCATGATCCGGGAACAGGGTGATGCCGCCCTCGACCTGATCGCCACCGGAGCGGTCGATGCGACCGCCCGTCGCGAGCTTCCCGACGACATCCGGCGGACGCTCAGCGTCGTCTACCGCGTGCTCGCCGGACGCGCCGAACTGAGTGAGATCGCCGAGGCCGCCGCACCCCGGCCCGCGAGGGCCGATGCCGCCCGTGAGGAGCTGCGGCGGCGGATGATGGCGATGACCCGGCGTCCCGCGCCCGTCGCGCTCCCCGCTCCCGCCACCCCCGCCTCGGTCGCCAGGACCGCCGAGGGCTCCGAACCCGGTCCCCGCTCGGAGGAGCCCACCGCCACCACGGAGCCCGAGGAGACAGGAACGGCCACCTCAGCGGGAATCCCTGTGTCAGGTACGGAGGAGATCGCCCAGGTGGTGGCGGACATGGTGGTCAAGGAGTTGCGCGGGGAGCTGGAGACGGCACTGGGGCTCGCCACGTCGTCACAGGCCGCGGGCGCCGACTCCGGCGCTGACTCCGACAGGGTGCTGCGCGAGATCCGCGCGCTCGGCGCGCACCTTTCCGGCCTGCGCGACATCGTCGCGGAACAGCGTGACATCGTCGCCGGACGGCATGGCGACCTCACGCACCTCCGGAGCGACAGCACGGGAGGGCACGGCGACGTCGTCGAATCCCGGGGGCACATCAACGGACGTCACATCAACGGACGTCGCGGCGATGGATCCCTCGCGGAGGAGGGGAGCGAGCGACCGGCCACGGAGACCGGGAGCCTGCGCGAGGAGCACCGGCTGCTCACCGAGGAGTACGCCGAGGCCGTCACGAACGCGAGGAAGCTCACCGAGCGGGTCCGCTGGCTGGAGGCGAGGCTCGCGGAGGCGGGCCAGCCCGTGTACGGCGTGAACGCGGAGGTCCCCGTCTTCGAACCCGCCAGCCTGATCGAGGTCCTGATCGAGGCCCGCCAGAGCCTGCGCCACATCGTCGTCGGCGACACCGACGGTCCGGCGGCCCGGCTGGACCTGGATCATCCGGCCCAGTCGCGGACCTGGGCGGCGAAGGCCTGGGACTCCCTGCGCGCCCTGGAGGACTTCGCGAGGGCTCGGTCCGGAGGGGAGTTCGCGGGCGGCTTCTACGATTGGTGCGCCCAGGGCTCCCCCGGGCGCCTCACCATCCCCACCGGGATGCTGTCCATGCGCGAGTCGAAGAGCGTGGTCACCCGCGCCAAGTTCAGCGATCGCCGGACCTTCGCCGTCCCGCCCGAGGTGAACCCCGGCGGGCAGGTCCTGATGGAGTCCCACGTCAAGCTGCGGCCCGTGGGCTATCCCGCGCCCCGGATGTACTTCCACGACGACTCCGGCGGCACCACCGGCAAGATCTGGATCGGCTACCTGGGCGAGCACCTCCCCAACACCCGGACGAACTGACCGCCCCGTGGTCTTCGTGTAGCGTCTCAATCTGAGTGTCATTTTCTCAGGCTGAGTGTCGTCTCGGTGTCATTTCCGTCTCACGCCATGCGTCGTCTTCTTTGATCATTTACCTGCGGCGGGGCTGATTGGTCTGGCACGGTCCACAATGTGATCGTTGATCTTGCCACGGTTCGTCCGGTTGGTCCGGCCAGGGTTTCGGTACGGTCTGCCGTCGACGGGAGTGGTTGTTCGACCGGGACCTGCTCGGGGCATTGACCTCCGCCGATCTCGCAGGTGGGACGTTCAACGAAGCGTTGGAAGCAATCGCCGGCTGGCCAGAGCGGCTGGTTCGTGCCCACCTTCTGCATCTGCTCTGGAACCAGACTTGCATCGTTGACTTGGACTCGGTATTGAGCGGCGACCATGTCTTGGGGAGGATCAAGTGAGTGGTGCGGGGGCACGCCTCGGAGTCGGAACGCGGTTCATCTGGGACGGGGAGACGTTCGAGGTCGTGGAACTGGTGCCGCACAGAACCGGCAACGAACTGGTCTTGAAGGACGCCCGCGGCAATGTTCGGCGCGCATCCCAGCGTGAGCTGCTGTTCTCCGGGAGAGCGCGGATCATTCCGGACGATGACGGCCCCTCGGCGAGCGACCCCTATGAGACCGTCGCGGCGGTGCTGGCCAGGCTCACCCCGGCTCAGCGCGAAGGTCGAGGAGAAGACCGCGCACCTGGAGGAAGTCCTAACGGGGTATCGGCTGGGCTCGGCCGAGTCGGCTGGCCTCGGCGAGCCCCGCGAGGGCTTCGACCCGGACCTGCCGATCACCAGTCGCTACGCCGCCAAAGCTGCCGAACTGGGCGTGACGCGCAGGACGTTGGAGCGATGGGTTTCGGAATACAAGGATCTCGGTCCGGCCGCTCTGGCAGCGGGCATGCAGCCCCGCCGCGAGGGGCAATTGGAGCGTGCTGATCCACGCTGGGTGGAGATGGCCCTGGAGATCATGGCCGAGCACACCGAACAGTCGCGTCCGACGCAGGCGATCATCATCGAACGCACCGCGGCTCGTCTGACCACTCGGTTCGGGGCCGATACGGTGAAGATGCCGAGCCGGGCCACGGCCTACCGTCTGCTTGAGGAGCTGGACCGGCGGGTTCCAACATTCCGGGGCAGCGCGAAGCGACGCCGGGAGGCCGCAGACCAGCCGGATTCGGCTTACGACCGGTTGCGACCCACCCGGCCGGGCGAGTATCTGCTGTTGGACACGACGCGTTCGGATGTGTTCGCACTGGACCCGATCACCTTGAGGTGGGTGCAGGCCGAGATCACGGTGGCGATGGACTGGTACACCCGCTGCATCACGGGTTTGCGGGTCACGCCGGTCTCGACGAAGGCCGTTGACGTCAGCGCGAGCCTCTTCCAGACGTTCCGGCCGCGCGCGGCGGACAAGAGCTGGCCAGCCCACGCGCTCTGGCCCGACCACGGCGTTCCGCGCGGGGTGCTGGTGGACCGGGACGCCTACAGCCGATACGAGGTGCCGCAGTTGGCGGGCCCAGCGCTGGTGCCGGAGACCATCGTGATCGATCATGGCAAGGTCTATGTCTCCGAGCACGTGACCAGTGTCTGCCGGCGGATGGGCATCTCGATTCAGCCAGCCCGGTTGCGGACGGGCCGGGACAAGGGTCCGATCGAGCGGTTCTTCCGGACGATGCGAGAGAGCCTGCTGGAGGCGCTTCCCGGTTACAAGGGCCCGGACGTCTACTCGCGCGGCCTCAACCCGGCAGGAGAAGCGTTCTTCTTTTTGGACGAGCTCGAGGCGATCATCCGGGAATGGGTGGCGGTCATCTATCACCACCGGCCCCACCGTGGCCTGGTCGATCCGCGGCTGCCTGGGTTGGAGTTGTCGCCCGCGATGATGTTCGAGCAGGGGGCGCCCGCTCGGGATATGTCGAGGTTCCTCGGGACCGGGATTTGGGATTTGAGTTCCTCAAAGTCGAGTACGTACCGATCCACCGCTACGGCGTGGAGATCAACAGATGCCGCTACAACGGCAACGGCATCAACGACTTTCGCGGCAAGACCAGCCCCTACCTGGGCGCCGCCAAGGGCCGTTGGCCCGTCCACATCGATCTCGACGACATCACCAAGATCTATTTCCGGCATCCGGAGACCCGGACCTGGCATCAGCTGGACTGGGAACACGCCCCCATGCTGGAGACCCCGTTCAGCCTCGAGGCTTTGAAGTTCTCTCGCCGGCTCGCCGCCGCGAAGTACACCTATCCAGACGACAGGCTTGCGATTGCGGACCTGCTCAAACGCTGGAACATGGGCCTGGATCTCGACCGGACAGAACGGCGGATGGCACTGCGGCTGGCCCGGAAGCAGGCCGCCATCAACCTGCCGGAGCTTAAGGAGCCGGCCGTCTCCGAACTCGCGTCGGTCCGCAAGGCACTCGGCGCCGAAGAACCGGAACCCGATGCGCCTCAACCCGCTATCGGCGGTGATGACGACGACGAGATCGAGCTCGACCTGGTCCCGCACGCGCAGCGGGCCTGGGACGGGATCGAAGACGTCCGTTCCGACGACAGCAGCCTGGCCGACTTCGACGAGGACTTCTACGCCACTGCCCGGAAGGATGCCGATGACTGAGCTGGGCTCCACCTCGGCTGCGGAAGCCGATCTGCGGTTGAAGCTCGATCACTTGACGTTGTCCCGGAAGGAGGGGTTCAAACGGCTGGTCGAGGCTCCGGCCCGTCGGCAGCCCGACCATCTGACGCGACAGCAGCTGAAAGCGCTGAGCGAGGCCGCGCTCGCCGAACACAACCAGCTGCGCCGGAAACTGCATGCCAATATCGGACCGATCGCCACCCCTCAGATGGACGAACTGCTGGAGGACCTCTGGGACATCGTCGACAGCAACGACCAGGACGGCGACAAGGTCAAGGGCGGCATCGCCATCGACGCCTTCCCCGGCCTGGGTAAGACGACCGCCATGCTCACCTTCGCCAAGAAGTTTCACAAGCGTGAGATCGCCGAGAACGGCGGGTTCACCGACGCGGGCCACGAACGGTGGCCCGTCTGCCGGGTCGGGCTGACCAGCAACACCAGCATGCGCGACTTCAACCGGGCCGTCCTAGAGTTCTACGGACACCCAGGACGCCGCCGGGGCACCGCCGCCGAGTTCGGCTACTACGCCCTCGATACGATCGTCTCCTGCGAGGCGAAGGTCCTCATCGTGGACGACCTCCACTTCCTGAAATGGCGGAACAAGAACGGGATCGAGGTCAGTAACCACTTCAAATTCATCGCCAACGAGTTCCCCATCACCCTGCTGATGGCCGGAGTCGGGCTCGAGTCCAAGGGCCTGTTCAGTGAGGGCGACAGCTACGAGGACGCCGTCCTCGCCCAGACCGGACGACGGACCACCCGTCTGGGTATGGACCCGTTCCTCATCAACACCGAGGAAGGTCGCCAAGGCTGGCGGGACACCCTGCTGGCGATCGAGCAGCGCGTGGTGCTCGCCGACAACTACCCCGGAATGATCGCCGATGACCTCTCTGACTACCTGTTCGCCCGCAGCACCGGCCACATCGGCTCGCTAATGACCCTCATCAACCGTGGCTGCCAGCGGGCCGTCCGCACCGGTGCCGAGCGGCTGGACATCGCCCTGCTCGACCGCGTCAAGAACGATGCCGCCGCCGAAGCCGGCCGGCTGGAACTCCAAACGGCCTTCGCCCTTTCAGGAAGCGGGACAGCTGGGCCGGTATGGCTCATCGGGGACGTACTGCTGCCATTCCTGACGCGTGAACGAACGAACCGCGATGTCGCAGACCGCTCGAAGAAGATCAGGCGGCAAGGCGACGTCCCAGATCCGCATCGTCTGGTCTGCGCCGACGGTGACCAGGCGCTTACCGTCAGGGTCGAACGCCACCGAGTTCACCGCGCCGGTGTGGCCGGTGAGGCTGCGGATCAGGCCGCCAGTGTCCGCATCCCAGATCCGCATCGTCTGGTCTGCGCCAGCGCTGGCCAGGCGCTTACCGTCAGGGCTGAACGTTACCGAGTTCACCGCGCCGGTGTGGCCGGTGAGGCTGCGGATCAGGCCGCCAGTGTCCGCATCCCAGATCCGCATCGTCTGGTCTGCGCCAGCGCTG
>NZ_JBEYID010000012.1:241268-242444 GCF_040635605.1 Streptosporangium sp. NPDC006930
AGGCCAGGCGCTTACCGTCAGGGCTGAACGTTACCGAGTTCACGGCGCCCTGGTGGCCGGTGAGGCTGCGGGTCGGAAAGCCAGTGTCCGCTACCCAGCTCACCGTCCCGCGGGTGACCACATCCCAGATCCACACCGTCCCATCACCGTCACCGGCGACGGCCAGGTGCTTGCCGTCCGGGCTGAACGCCACCGAGAACACCCGGATGGAGGCCACTTCGACGCCGTTTAGGCGGCCGGTGGCCACATCCCAGAGCCGCACCCTCATGTTGGTGATGGTGACCAGGCGCTTGCCGTCAGGGCTCAACGCCACCGCGTACACACTCTCCACATCGCCGGTGTGGCCGGTCAGGGTACGGACCAGGTTGCCGGTGGCCACATCCCAGATCCGGACCGTGTTGAAGACGCCGACGGTGGCCAGGCGTTTGCCATCCTGGCTGAACACCATCAAGGACACCCAGTCGTTGTTGCTGGTGAGGGTGCTGATCTGGCCGCCGGTGTCCGCGTTCCAGATCCGCACCGTCCCATCACCGTCGTCGGCGGCGGCCAGGTGCTTGCCGTCCGGGCTGAACGCCACCGACCGCACCGGGCGAGTGCCACCAGTGAGAGTACGGATGGGGCGGGCGATAGCCACATCCCAGATCCGGACCGTCTTGTCGTCACCGGCGCTGGCCAGGTGCTTGCCGTCGGGGCTGAACGCCACCGAGACCACCTGGCTGGTGTGGCCGGTGAGGGGGGCGCCGATTTGACGGCCGGTGTCCACATCCCAGGTCCGCACTGTGTGGTCGTAGCCAGCGGTGGCCAGGCGCTTGCCGTCCGGGTCGAACGCCACCGAGTACACGGCACCCTGGTGGCCGGTGTCGGTGCGGATCGGGCGGCGGCCAGTGTCCGCGTTCCAGATTCGCACCGTCTTGTCGTCACCGGCGCTGGCCAGGCGCTTGCCGTCCGGGCTGAACGCCACCGAGTTCACCCAGTCGGTGTGGCCGGTGAGGGTGCGGATCAGGCCGCCAGTGTCCGCATCCCAGATCCGTACCGTCTTGTCGTCACCGGCGCTGGCCAGGCGCTTGCCGTCCGGGTCGAACGCCACCGAGTTCACCCAGTCGGTGTGGCCGGTGAGGGTGCGGATCAGGCCGCCAGTGTCCGCATCCCAGATCCGTACCGTCTTGTCGTCACCGG